>NZ_JJQL01000036.1:31543-76776 GCF_000979975.1 Methanosarcina sp. 1.H.A.2.2 | reverse complement strand
ATTAATGCAGCCATCAACATTAAACAATTTGCAATTAATAATCTAATCACCTCTGGAACAGAGGGTAGAGCCTGCGGAGTTATTCTCAAAAGAGAGAGCTGTGAAGCAGGATGCCCGTCATTTCAATGACGGGTAGTTCACATTTTCGTTACATTGAATCCATTACTTGTGAAAGTCTCGTCGTCAGAGACATACAGGTAGGAAGGTCTGAGATTGACAAAATCTGAACCGGAGCATTCAGGAGAAGAACACTCATATTCCCATGCCCACGGAGTTGTGGACCCCGAACTTCTTTCCACGGATAGGGGGCTCTTTGCTGTCAAATGGTCCTTTGCCGGCTTGATGCTAACTGCGCTCTTTCAAATTCTTGTCGTCTTGGTTTCGGGAAGTGTAGCCCTTCTTGCCGATACCATTCATAACTTCGGGGATGCCGCAACTGCAATCCCACTGGGATTTGCCTTCCTGCTCTCCAGAAAAAAACCCAACAAAAGTTTTACTTACGGCTACGGCAGGGCAGAAGATCTCGCAGGTCTGTTAATTGTTTTCCTTGTCTTTCTCAGTGCTGCAGTTGCAGCTTATGAATCGGTTCACCGGCTTCTCTCCCCACAACCTGTTGATTATCTATGGGCTGTGGCTGCAGCTTCAATTATTGGTTTTCTGGGAAATGAACTTGTGGCAAAGTTCAGGATCAGGGTAGGAAAAGAAATTGGAAGCGCTGCCCTTGTTGCCGACGGATACCATGCCCGAGCAGACGGTTTTACCAGCCTTGCCGTGCTTTTCGGAGCCCTTGGTGTCTGGCTGGGGTATCCTCTCGCAGACCCGATAATCGGGCTCCTGATCACAGTTGCAATCCTCCGCATAGTATGGGAAGCAGGCAAATCTGTTTTTTCCCGCATGCTGGATGGGGTTGACCCTCGGATTGTTGATGATATCCGGCAGGTGGTCAGCCAGGTAAAAGATGTGAGGGATATTACAGAGATAAGAGTGCGCTGGTTAGGGCACAGGCTTTATGCTGAAGTTAACATCGCAGTAGAATCCGGACTCTCTGTTAAGGAAGGGCATGAGATCGCGGTAAACGTGCGGCATAGGATGCTTCATGGTCTGAATTACCTGTCAAACGCAGTTGTACACGTAGATCCTCTGGGAGCGTCCGGAGAGGCCTTTCATCGCATTCCGGGACATGACCCCGATATTCCACCTGCTAATTCTCACTGAACCTGGAGTATTCCGGACTTTAAAAGACATCAAAATTCTTTAACCCGGAATTTAGCTCAGACTTTAAATATCAGACTTTAGAGACCTCTGCCCCGCTGTTCTTTGCTCGAGTCATCATTGTGATTCCACCTACCGATTCATCAAGCATTTTCTGGACTTCTGCCTGAAGTTGCCTGCCTTCTTCCCTGTTATCCACAAAGGCATAAACTACAGGTCCAAAAGAGCTTACTCCGGCTCCGTAACTCCGGCTGCGCATAAAGGAGGCAATGTTCTTCACGAAGTCGGGCCAGATCAGGCTCTCCCTTTTGTTAAAACCTACTGTCTGGACATGGTTTACCGCAGCCCCGAAGTTTTCAATGTCCCCCTCTATTACTGCAGGCATCATCTTCATGAGTACCATATGTACAACCTCCCTGACCTCCTCTATCGGGAGGGGACAGAATTCCTGAAACACATTGATCTCTTGCTGGTCATACATGCCTTTCTCATTGGGAACTGCAATAACTATATCCCAATCAGGGAAATCTTCTCTGAAAAGTACAGGTCCGGGCGGCACCCTGCTGGCGGCCGAAGGCATAAAAGCTCCTTTGTCTTTGAACCTGTGCCCTCCATCAACTATGAATCCCCCCTTCTCAAAAGCAGTTACTCCTATACCCGAGGTTCCTCCCCTTTTTACTGCAAATGCAAGTTCTCTAACGCTTTTTCCAAGCCCGTACAGTTCATTCACAGCTGCTGCCGCAGCCAGGGCAGACTGGGTACCTGATCCAAAGCCCACATGAGCAGGAATCAGTTCTTCTACATGAATTCTGACCCCTTTTCCTTCTGGAAGCAGGGATTCTGCGGCTTTTCTCATGCGGTCGGCAAATCCCTGAAGCCCCTCGATCTTGATTCCATCAGCTTCTACTGCAGTAACTTTTATGTTAGGGGAGGAAAGGGTCAGCCCTGCTCCCCCATCCACCCTCCCGATCTCACCATTCATATCGATAAGGGTTATGTGAAGCCGACTGGGAGTAGTTATTTTGATCATGTGTAGTACAACCCCAAAGAGTACATTTGTGGTTTTTATAATATGTTCACGATATTTACTTTCTATTGTAGCTGCTGATATTTAATCTTTTTAAAAAAATCCTGCCTGGAAAGTCAGTATTGATTATAAAAACCGATGCAGGGAACTCTTTAAAAAAATGAGTTTATGAGAAAAGAACCGGGCAGAAACCCAAATGAAATAAAATCAGTAATAAAAAGTATTAACGAAACCCCACTAAATATGAATAGATATAATGAGTTAGGGAAGAGAATGAGAAGAATTCGAAGAGCGACAGAAAAAACCGGTAAGAAAACAACAGGTCATCCATTGTTACCTGGTTGATGTTTTTGAGTACAAAAAAACAACGTCAGCTCTGGCGGAGGCGCTTATTTTACTGTGAATTGAAAATCGGTTCCCAGGGAAAGGAAAGTATTATCTCAGCCCTTGGGATATTTCTTAAGTATTTGATCTTTCTTAATTGCAGGATTGGTTTGCCGATTTTGTTTTATCTGTTTTACAGGCCGGCTCATGCCCAGTGTGGCGCATGGGAAGAAAACTAAAAGATTCCTTCCTGGATTCCGGAATAGATCAACCAATTAATCAGGAACCACCCCCCCAACAGGAAAAAAATAGAATTAAACCGAAAAAAGGCAAATATTAAAAACCGCAGAAAAATCTTAAGGGTGCAAACAGGAAGAAAAGAAAATGAGAACTGAAATCTAAAGAGAAAAAGAGAGAGTGAAAAGAAGCAAAAAGAAAATTAAATGAAAATAAAAAGCACTGGTTTTTTTCGTTACTGCTTCCTTTCCTTACTATTGCCCTTAACTTTATCTTTACCGTCACTCTTTTACAACTAACGATTTGCCTTTCATATCTTCGGGTTTAGGGACCCCGAGAAGATCCAGGAGAGTGGGAGCAAGGTCAGACAGTTTCCCGTTCTCAAGGGCTTTTACTTCGCCGTTTCCTGCGTAAATGCATCTGACATTATTTGACGTATGAGCTGTATGCGGCTCTCCTGTATGCGGATTTTCCATCTGTTCGGCATTTCCGTGGTCTGCAGTTATAAGTGCTACACCCCCTGCATTTTCCAGAGCCTCCGTAATCCTGCCCACGCAGTGATCCACAGTTTCTACTGCCTGTACAGCGGCTTCAAAAATTCCGGTGTGCCCGACCATATCCATATTTGCGAAATTGAGTATAATTACATCATACGTTCCTGACTGAATTCTCCTGATCACCTCATCCGCAACTTCATATGCACTCATCTCGGGCTTGAGGTCATAGGTGGCAATCTTCGGCGAGGGAATCAGGCAGCGATCTTCCCCCTCATAGCATTTTTCCTGTCCGCCGTTCAGGAAAAAGGTCACATGGGCGTATTTCTCGGTTTCTGCAATTCGAAGCTGGACAAGCCCTTGCTTGCTAAGTACTTCTCCAAGCACATTTTCCAGTTTTTCAGGTGGAAAGGCAATAGGCAAATCCAGAGTTTCATCATACTGTGCCATGCAGACATAGTGAACCTTCGGGTGTTTTTCCCTGACGAAACCTTCAAAATCATCTTTTACAAAAGCCCAGGTAAGCTGACGTGCCCGATCAGGCCTGAAATTGAAGAAGATTATTGAATCATTGTCCTGTATGACTGCCTCAGGATTCCCTTCAGGGTCAGTGACTATAGTGGGTTTTACAAATTCGTCAGTTTCTCCCCTATCATAGGCTTCAGAAACTGCAGTTTCAGCATTAATGGCTGTATGCGGGGCTACCCCACGAGTCAGGGCATCATAGGCAAGTTTTGTCCTCTCCCAGCGCGTATCCCGGTCCATTGCGTAGTAACGCCCTGATACTGTCGCGATCCTGGCACTCCCGCTTTTCTTACAAAACGCATCAAGTTCCCTGATATCTGCAAGAGCAGCTTTAGGGGGTACGTCCCTCCCATCCAGAAAAGCATGTATGTATACTTTTTTTAGCCCATTTTCCTGTGCAAGTTTGATAAGGGCATGAAGGTGGGTCATATAACTGTGAACGCCTCCGTAAGAGACAAGCCCCATGAGGTGCAGGCTTGAATCATTGCGCTTTGCGTTTGAAATTGCATTCAGCAAAACAGAGTTTTTGAAAAAGTCTCCGTTCCTGACAGAGAGGTTTATTCTTGTAAGGTCCTGGTAAACAACTCTTCCTGCCCCTATATTCAGATGGCCGACTTCAGAGTTCCCCATCTGACCTTCTGGCAGACCTACGGCTTCCCCTGATGATTCTAAAAAACACCATGGGTATTCTTTCAACAGGCGATCGAGGTTTGGAGTTCTGGCTGCCAGAATAGCATTTCCTTCTTCGGCTTCCCTGTAGCCCCAGCCATCAAGGATCATAAGCATAAGAGGTCTTCTTGCCTGAGTCATATGAAGGGAATTCCACACATGTTCATAAATAGCTTGTTATGAAACTTCATAATATCCGATCATAAGAGGATCTAATAGCTGCTTATGAAACTCCATAATATCCGATCATAAGAGGATCTAATAGCTGCATATAAAATTATGTATTATATATTTATGATGTATTGAAAATTTATTTACTGTCCGTAAATATAAGTATTAATAATTACATACTAAATTAAAAGGTAAAAAGAGACATCAAAAAAGGCAGAGTGTCTCTATGTAGTTTTTATAGGAAGTTCAGGCGAAATCTCCGATTAACGGGAAGGAGGATTGGATTTTATGAGTCAAAGCGTCAAAGATATTACAAATATTAGTAGTGTAAAGATAGCGGATTTAACCGCAAACCCTGCTCCTCTGGGTTTGATGGGTTTCGGAATGACAACTGTGCTTTTGAATATACACAATGCAGGCTTCTATCCGATGAATTCGATGATCCTATCTATGGGCATTTTCTATGGTGGATTAGCTCAGGTCATTGCAGGGATTGAGGAATGGAAAAAAGGCAATACGTTCGGAGCCACGGCTTTTACATCATATGGGCTTTTCTGGCTTTCTCTTGTGGGCCTTGTTTTAATCCCTAAGCCTGAAGGCTATTCAATGTTTGCTACTGAGGCGTTCCCATTTGCCGCATACCTCTTCATGTGGGGAGTTTTCACCCTTTTCATGTTCATAGGCACACTAAAAGGCTCAAGGGCTCTCTCTGTTGTTTTCCTGACTCTTACAATCCTGTTCTTCTTGCTGGCCGCAGGAAACTACCTTGGCAGTGCAGCAATACTCAAAATCGCTGGTTATGAAGGAATCCTTACAGGACTTTCCGCAATCTACACAGCCATGGGCCAGGTACTGAACGAGGCTTACGGGAAAAAGATGGTTCCTCTCTGAAAAAGCGTGTGACAGTTAAGGAATATTTTTTCGGGCTCTTAAGCCCGGATTTTTTTTATATTAAACTTTCATACTCATTTATTCTCCATTATCTATTTTATCAGCTATTTTTAGTGGGCTTATTTTTTTGACTATATCTATTTATTAGCTCTTTTTATCGCCTATTTTTTGTGTATATTTTTTGCCCATTTTTATCGCGGTCATTTAGTTCGGATCGCTTTTTGACATAGAGTATTTGGTTTCATATATTTATGATATTTTTTAGAAAAATACTTATTTCTTAATACGCATTTATTTTTTTATATTATCCGTATTAAAACTAAGCAAATTAACGAGGAAGCAGAATGGATATAAAAATCGACTGGAATGAGCTCTGGAAAGAAAGAATGGAGTTGCAGAGTAAAACGCAGATGAATACTGATTGCACAAACATGTGGAAAAGGAAAGAGAACGCCAGACGTTTCTGGGAAATGTCTCTGGAAAATAAGGATAGGATTGAAAAAACCCTGACTGGGATGGTTCTTTCCCCGGAGTCCAGAGTCCTTGACATCGGGGCAGGCCCCGGAAGCCTGGCAATTCCTCTTGCGGAGAGAGTTGCACATGTAACAGCAGTCGAGCCTGCAGAAGGGATGATGGAGATTCTGAAACAAAATATCGAGACTTACGGAATAAGGAATATCGATTGCGTCTATAAAGACTGGGAAACTGTTGATACAGAGCCTGACCTCTGCCCCCCTTATGATGTCGTGTTTGCATCTTACTCCCTGGGCATGAAAGATATCCGGGCCTCAATCCAAAAAATGATTGACGTGTCTTCAGGATATGTTTACCTTTACTGGTTTGCAGGAGATACGTCCTGGGACATACACTCTCGAAAACTCTGGCCCATCCTGCACGAGTGTGAGTACAGGCAGGGCCCAAAGGCAGACGTTCTTTACAACGTACTCTACGATATGGGAATCTATCCAGATGTGAAAGTATTTCCTTTTGAACACAAAAACCGCTTTAAAAATCTCGAAGAAGCTCTTGAGCACTTTAAGCCTCAATATGCCGCATTTTCGCCTGAGCAGGAAGAAATTCTCAGGTCTTACCTTCAGGAAGTACTTGAGGAAGAGAATGGGGCTCTCGTACAGAAGGGCTGGAGTACAAGGGTAAAGATGTGGTGGAAAGTCTCTGCCTTTTAAAAGAAAAAGATTTCGAGTACAATAATTCAAATGTCCCTTGCGGGATAAAATATATATGTGAATATTATTACTAAAAATAGTTTACGAAACTGAGATATAGTAGTATTTCACGTGCGCCCTCCGTGAAAACTTCCACATATAAGGTTCAGACAAGGTCTTTTTGCCCTCCATAAAAAAAGGGAGGGCAAAGTTATCATGCCCTCTTTTGCTTGTGTTTTTGCATATTTTTGCCTGTATTTTTTCCCGAACTCTGGCGCTTGCTCAAAGAGATGAGATACAAAGCGCAACCATAAAGATCCCGAAATCCATTCCCGTGCTACTCAGGATCTGATGTTTCACAAAAATTATGTATGTTATCGTTAGGAAAATTGTCAATCCGGCGACAACCTCATTTTGGGTCATTTTTGTTTTCACGAAGATTAAATATTCGTTATAAATTTGCCGTCGACACTCAGAGTACAGGGTTGATCCTGTAGAATTACACGTTTTTTGCGCGTTCAAGTTTTTAGAATAACGTATCCCGTTGCTTTTTTTAAAAAGTTCTGATCGAATAGTTTATCTGTATAAATATAATTGATAGTTAATCCACACAATTGTTAGTTCAATGAGATACAAATTGTTTAATGGTTTATTCATTATACAGATCTGCCCATATTATAGTGAAATAATTATATTTAAAAGTCAGACTGTATTAGTTTCATGAGCTCCAATGAATTTTCTGGAAGTTTTGGACACATTTTCAAGCACCGTAGAACGACTAACCCTGAATGTAAAAAGGAAAATGCCACTATTGAACTGTTGAAAAGTTCTATTTTAGTTGCATTCTCAGGTGCATTAAGAATACACCTCGCATTTCTATTACTCCATATTCAATCAAGTATACTAACCTGCATTGCAGGTGGTCTAATAATTTATACTGTATACACACTTGACAGAGCTTTGGGAGCCGAAGAAGACACCGTAAACCGGACGGAACTGAATGGCTCGAATAAAAAAGTTGGACTCGCGATTTCACTGCTGGCTTTTATTATAGGAACTTATATACTGGCAAAAGAGGGAATTCTTACACTTGCGTTCATACCTTTCATAACTGGCTATCTTTACAGTAAAGGCATAAAAATCGGCAAGTTCGCTTTGAAACTCAAAGGAGGACTTGGAATTAAGAATATTGTTGTGGGGCTTACATGGGGTATTTTTATTGCAGGCCTTGCAGGCAGTGGGTGTGGGAATCTGGTTCCTATTGTTCTGGTTTTTATTTTCTTTGGAGTCAAACTCTTTATTAACTCTGCCATCTATGATTTCAAGGACATTAAAGGAGATACTCTTGCAGGTATCAAGACCCTTCCCGTGAGCCTCGGAACACAGAAAACCCGCAATCTTCTTACTGCCATGCACCTTCTCTCCCACCTGGCACTCGGGATTGCCCTTATCCATGGAGTCCTTGCTTTCGAACCCCTTATAGTTCTCTACAGTTTCATTTGCGGGCTGATATGCATCCAGAACTTTACAAATTCTGAGGATGAGAAACTTTCTTCCAGAAAACTTGAAAGGACTTTTCTTGTGGACGGAGAATCAACTTCGATTCTTGGACTCAGGATGATTGCAAGCGCTCTGATTGCATAAGACCTGACTGTACAAAAGATTCTAATAAAAAAACTATGATAAAAGACTCGATCTGATACTTTATCTGATACTTTATCTGATATTTGATCCGATACTTGATCCGATACTTGATCTGATACTTGATCTGAGAATACATCTGGAGCCTGATGTAATATTAAAACGTTTACAAAAAGTATTAGTAAAAGAGATCTGTCGAAAGCCTGGTTAAATAGGCTTTAAGCAGGTTAGACTGAAGATCGAGCGTCTTCAGCCATACTTCCAATTCTGTTTTTCAGCATTTTCCTCTTTAGACTCTCGGAAGATCTGTTACCTCAGGACATTACAACCCTTCAGTTTACAGACTCTTTATCTCGACTGCACTCTCTTTGTAATGTTTAAAAAGGTCTTCTCCCCATTTAAGTGATAAAGAATCAAAACCCACAAGGTCACTTCTCGGGTCAAAGGTTCCATTTTTGAAAAACAGTGAGAGTGACATAAACCTGTCTGTTACGACAAAAGCTACCTTTGCGCTGTCGTAGACATGGAAACTTGTGTGTTTGTACTTAAGAAACTCTTCAATTTCAGCGTTATGCTCGCTTTTTATTTTAAAAAAGACATTTGGTGTAACAATTATGGAGATCGGGATGTTCCTGCGGGCCATCTCAAAAAACATCGATGGATAGCTGGGAAGGAAAATGGATGCAAACCCCATAAAACGACCGGAAGTCAGGACATTTTCCATGAACGCCTTATGGGAATCATAAATATGTTCATGTTCGTCCTTTATAACTCTGCACTCCTTTAGCTCTTGAATTCTATTTAGCAACATATCAGGAACTGCTATAAGGTCATGTTCTCTCCAGAAGTCTTCGTTTGCTTCGATAGCTGTCAGAGTGTCAAGGAAAGGTTTGTAATATATAGCTGCAACTTTCCCCAGAGAAGTCAGCTGATACAGTCCTTCCTGTCTGACAATTAAATTCGCGGTTTCCATTTCCTTCAGGCGAGGTAGAATCTCCGGTGATTTTACATCGAAGTAGTCCCTGATCTCCGAAAGGGTTTTTGGGCTCCCCTGAAGTAGAAATAAAATATCTTTTCGTTTTTCAGAAAAGGTTAGAATGCTTAAAAGTCCAGTTGATTTCACACATATCAGCCCGTGATTTTTTATAATGTATTTAGAGAAATTGGAGAGTTATTATGGAAAAATAAGTTCTCCGACTTTGATTTGAAGCGAAGGTAATTTGATTTTTTTAATTTTTATCATCTTTTATATTGAATTGAGGTGGCAGTTATATCAGGGTGATATAATATTGCTAGAATGGTATACGAATTCAAGATATATTATCTTTTTCAAGAGTAGACTTGATTCTTAATAATTTTTGATGATATTTAGAGATTATATGTACCAGTCTTTCGAAAACGTAAGATATCCAGTTGGGAAATATTTAACACTTTACAAAAAATATTCGTGTGATAATGATATAAAATGATTCTACTAATATACGGATTAAAGCTACATATTCAGCCAGCAGGCTGAAAATCATGGATAAAAAATTGATATTTGATGTAGCCTTTCGAGAAATTATTAATGAAAGTACGCAAATCCAGCAGTGAAATAAATGTGTACGCAAATGTATTAATTAATTAAAAAAGTAATTGGTTAATTAAACCCTCATATACAGCACACTTAAGTAAGAATAGATAAAAACTTCAACTCCGGCAAAGCTATTATCTTTAAAATCATGCTGTTCTGAAAAATAAGCTTAAACTGCCGTTCTGAAAAATAAGCTTCAACTGAGATTCTGAAAAATAAGCTTAAAATGAGATTCTGAAAAATAAGCTTAAAATGAGAATGTACCCTGCCCTTAAATGCAGGGTACTCGAGTTTTTACATTGAGCTCAAGTGTATACCTTGAGTTTTTCGTTGTCTTTACTGAGATTTCAATGAAGGAAATGCCGCATGCCTGTAAAAACCAGGGAAACTCCAAGTCGGTTTGCAGTAGCAATAACCTCATTGTCCCTGATCGACCCACCGGGGGAAACAATATAGCGGATGTTGTTTTCTGCTGCATAGACTACGCTATCATCAAAGGGGAAGAAAGCGTCTGATGCCATTACACATTCTAACATAATCTTCTGGCAGTACTCTTCGAAGGGTGCAGCAGGCTGCTCACGTTCATAGATTACCTTTAGATTTTCAACTGCCTTTGTAGCTGCCAGTTTGCGGATCGAGTCCACCCTGTTAGGCTGCCCTGCTCCCATACCCAGTGCCATGAAGTATCCAGGTTCGTATTCGTGAGCAAGGGTCACAGCATTGGATTTTGTAGCTTTGCAGGCTTTAAGGCAGAACTCCGAGAGGGCGCGTTTGTCCTCAGGATAGGGGATCTCAGTAACATACTCCCATTTTTCGTAGATCCCCATATCACGGCTCTGCTTAAGCATGCCCCCGATTACGTATTTGTAGGTGTATTCCGTCCCGAAAACCTCTCTGAGTTCCGGAAGTTTCAGGAGCCTCAGATTTTCACTTTTATTTTTCAGGTATTCAAGGGCATCAGGCTTGAAGTCAGGGGCGAGGATGATTTCGACGAATTTCCCATTCAGAAAAGTTGCAGCTTCAAGGTCAAAAGTCTCGTTTGTACAGATTATGCTTCCGTAAGCCGAAATCGGGTCTCCGTCCCAGGCAGCCTGCAGAGCCTGTAAGAGTGTGCCTCCAGTAGCAAGTCCGCATGGGTTATTGTGTTTTACAATTACCACAGCCGGAGAAGTATTTCCCAGTTCTTTGACCGTCTGAAGAGCATTGTCGGCGTCTACATAGTTGTTGTAGGAAAGTTCTTTCCCGTGCAACTGGGCAGCTTTTGCCAGACTCGGACCTTCAATTTTAGGGTCTTTAAAAAAAGAGGCTTCCTGATGCCAGTTCTCCCCATAGCGAAGTTTTACGCCATTGGTATATTTCAGGCGCAGTACATCTTCTCCAAGCAGGGTCCTGCTCAGATAAGTATCAATGGCTGCATCATAATCAGCCGTATGCCTGAAAGCTTTAACCGCAAGATCAGCACGGGTTTTGTCGGAGATAATTCCGCTTGAGCGCAGTTCCGTAAGGACATGCCCGTAGTCCGAAGGGTCAGATATCACCGTTACCGAGCGATAGTTCTTGGCTGCCGAGCGGAGAAGGGTAGGACCCCCGATATCTATGTTTTCGATGGCTTCTTCAAGTTCCACACCCTCTTTGGAAACCGTTACTTCAAAGGGGTACAGGTTTACGGCCACCAGATCGAGGAGGGAAATGTCTTCTTTTGCGGCCTCCGCCATCTGTTCTTTGCTGTCCCGCAGGCATAAGAGCCCACCATGAATTCTCGGGTGGAGAGTTTTGACTCTTCCCCCCATCATCTCCGGATAGCCTGTGACTTCCGCGACATCAGTAACCTCGATACCGGCATCACGAAGAATTTTCGCAGTCCCGCCTGTTGAGATGATCTTCACGCCGAGTGCTTCAAGCCCGCGTGCAAATTCCGTAATTCCTGTCTTGTCTGAAACGCTGAGCAATGCCCTTTTTACCAAAAAATCACCAATATATTTGGTTTAAAAATTATTAGCTATAAAACTTATGGTTTACATATTATTTTATTAATAAGAAACTTTTTTTATTGAAAAAAATCAGAGTTTAATTCCTCAAATACAACATTTCGGTTAACATTTAATCATGAATCTCTTGAGGTTCTAGTTCTTTAAGTTGTTGGTATTTTGGAACTATTTTTTCTGCCCCTCTACCATCAGAAACTTCTTTCAGGAAAAATTCAGATGAAATTCTTATTGCCTGGAAATAGAAAGAATAAGTGGTATAGGGGGATAGGGGTACAGAGTCATGGCCCGGAAAAGGTCAAATAAAAAGAGATCCAGATGCCTTTAAGAAACCTGTTCTTGTGGTTAAGGCCGGGAAAATAAACACGGTAATGGAGTTCTTTGATGCCGGAGAAAAAACCGAAGAAATTGACACCTAATGAGCCCTTGCAGGAGTATGATATTCCTGACAACAGGCATAATTTTGACCGGGTATGGGCGCTTTTAAAGGAAGAGTACCCGGATGCAAAACCTTCTCTTAACTACAGCAACCCGCTGGAACTTCTTGTAGCAACCGTGCTCTCTGCTCAGTCAACGGATGTCCAGATTAACAGGGTAACTGAAAATTTGTTCAAAAAATACAGGACTGCCGAAGACTATGCCAGCGCAGACATAAGGGAACTTGAAATTGACATTTATTCCACAGGATTTTACAAAAACAAAGCAAAAAATATCAAAGCTACTGCGCAATTGATTGTCGAACGCTACGGTGGAGAAGTCCCGGAGACCATGGAAGAACTGGTAACCCTTCCCGGTGTTGGAAGAAAAACCGCAAATATAGTGCTTGCCAGGGCTTTTGGAGTAATAGAAGGGATTGCCGTCGATACCCACGTAAAAAGAGTATCAGGGAGGCTGGGCTTTACCAGGCACTCAGACCCGGTAAAAATTGAACAGGACCTTATATCACTTGCCCGAAAAGAAGATCTTGATTCAATTTCCATGACCTTTATTTATCACGGGAGGAAAGTTTGCCAGGCAAGAAAACCCAGATGCCATGTTTGTGTTGTAAAAGAGCTGTGTCCTTCCAGTATAATATTTATTGATGAGTAACCAGTGGAAGTTTTGTTCATGGGACACAAAAATATATTGATTGAAGAGAATATGGAAAAAAGCCTGCTGAAATACAGGACTTATGAAAAACTACAATGAAAAACCGCCTCTCCCCGAAAGAAGGGCGGATTTTCAAAATGGATAACGATTTTTTGCTCAGGCCTTTCTATTGAACACTTTTCCAAACCCGAAACAGATTGCCAGTACCGCTATAGTCCCTATGGCAATCGCCATAACTTCTCCACTTTTTCCCATACCTTCAATTGAATAGTCAGGCATTGGAGAACTTACTGCAGGTTCCATTTCTTCAAGTTGAGACATCTTTGATTCTTCAATAATGCCACCTGCTGCACTTTCAAGCCCATCGGGGTCTGGAGATGCGAGGAAGGGAGCCAGAACCGAAAGCAGAAGCGCAATTGCAATTCCAGCATAAAAGAATTTCAGGTTAGAGTTTCCGCTCATGCGTGAACCTCCTTCTTAGACTTATCCGATTTGACAGTGAAACTATCCTCAAGGAGATCAGGGCGGGATTTTGCAATCGCGGTGATTACAACTGCAGTGATCAGTCCCTCACCAATAAAACCAATTATCAGGTGATAGGTACCCATTGCCATAAGTCCCGTATCCAGGGGGAAGGTGCCCGCAAGCCACATCTGAACAGCACAGACCATTGCAGAGATAAAGAGCCCGAGCCAGGCGCCCCCGAAAGCTGCGACACTTGTGCCCACACTCTTGCGAAGGGCAGCATAAGTATAATACCCAACAAACCCGGAAACAACGCCCATATTCAGGATGTTTGCACCCATTGTGGTGATCCCACCGTCACCAAAGGCAAAACCCTGCACGAGCAGCACAAGCGTTAGTACGAGAACTCCTGCCCAGGGGCTTCCGAAAACAATTGCCACAAGGGCTGCCCCGACCATGTGTCCGCTAGTCCCCATCCCTATAGGAATATTCATTGCCTGGATAGCAAAGATTCCTGCTGCAAGGGCAGCGAGAATCGGTACTTTCATCTCGTCAAGCTCTTTTCGTGCCCATCTCATAGACATTATAATGAAAGGAAGGGCAATAACCCAGTAAATAACTGCCTGGCTTAAAGGTATAAACGAATCAGGTATATGCATATTTCATTTCCTCTTTCTATATTTAAATTTTAATTTACCCACTTGAGACTTTTTAGAGACTTTTTAATATATTCTGGAATCATCAAAATTTAGATTTGTTTTCAGTATCTTGTGACCGTAATAGATCAAAAACTCAGAAGAGATTACAAAGGCTCCTCCTTGTTCCCGGCGTACATCCAAAAAATATTTTTAAGAATATTTTTCAGATGAGGATAAAAATCCCATAAAACAAAATTTGTAGAATTTTATAATGTGAATAAAGATCAGTTTATTAATCTATTATTACTGTTACTGTCATTCATTTTGGAACAAATTCTTTAAAGATTTTCCTATATCTTAGATAATTCAGTATTACATATATACATTTTGGTATTATTTTTTTAGACAATTATTTAGGGAAGTCATCTTCAGGACCTGTGTTTTTATTTTTAAATCAGATTAAATATCCCCATATTACCCACCAAGTCGAATATATATTCGCAGAAAAAAAGTTGGTGTTAATTTACATAGCCCCCATTTTTCAATGTATTTTTGATTTTTGCATAGTTGCCTTTTTATGCCATTAAGTAATATATACTCATTCGATTTAAAGTTTTAGTAATATTTGTTGTGAAAAAAAAGTACATTGGTATATTGCCAGATTTGTATAATATGGAGGAGTATTTATAGACTGCAAGAAAGTTATTGCCAATTACTGGAATTTCAGGTCTTCCACTTACAAAAATGGGGTAAATGGCTTTGATGAAGAAGAACGCACTGTCTGGAAACAAATATTTGAAAATTCCCTGGATTCCGGCAAGCGTTTAAAAGTACTGGATGTGGGAACAGGCACTGGTTTTCTCGCACTCCTTTTTGCCGAGATGGGGCATGAGGTAACAGGCATAGACATTTCCGCAGGCATGTTAGAGAAAGCAAGGAATAATTCAGATAATATGGGTATTGAAATTGATTTATTCCACGGAGACGCGGAAAATCTGCCTTTTGAGGACGGTCATTTTGACCTGGTTGTGAGTAAATACCTGCTCTGGACCCTCCCGGAGCCTTCCTGTGCAATTCGCGAATGGAAAAGAGTCCTTAAACCGGAAGGCATGATTTTTGCCATCGATGGCAACTGGTTTGATCCCCGACCAGACAAACGTATCAAAAGAAGGCTTTCCGAGTTTGCTGCAAGGTTTGCAAAAAAGAACCAGTACAATCTGATTTTCAAGGACTGCTACGGCCCAATAAGGAATTCCCTCCCCTTCTATGAAAAAATGAGTCCGGAGAATGCTTCACTTCTCTTTTCTGAAACCGGATTTGTGAACACTGCAATCAATCCTCTCCGGGAGGTTCAGGAGTTTCAAAAAAATAGGCACTCATTCTCGCAGAGGCTTCTGGGGGATAACTCCATTTTTTTGATATCAGGGCAGAAAAAGTGAGGTTAAGCCTCTCTGACCGGCATTTTTTAATCAAAACTTTCCCTAAAATGCCCCAACATTTTTATAATCACTCCGTTAACAATCTATTTTTTTGTATTTTCTTATTATATTTATGAGTTTTATTAAGATCTCTTACATTTTTCCTCATATTTTTTACATAATACAACAAAACTTTTTATCATACATACTTGTCGAAAATTATGCAAAACTTTATATGTGAATCTTGAAAACTGCCCATAAAATATGCACATATTACATTTTTTGTAATTCATTGTTGAGGAATAACGAGGGATCTAATCTCATGAACAGCTTACTGAGTGCTGAAGACAACAATTTTCCATTCAAATTTCAGGAATATGAGCCGCAATTATACGACATAAGGTCTCACATATTGCATTTTTACAGCAATATTAAAGATCTGGATTTAAGTACAAAGGCAGAGGCGAATCTTTCCGACCTTTATGAAATCTTCTCCGAACTGGATGAACTTGGGCATCGGGATGTTGCTGAAGATCTCTGCCAGGCCTTACTCAGGGACCCGTTGATCAGATCCTTACTTCCCGCTGTCTACACCAGTTACACCCATTTTTTCAGCCTGCACGAGACCCATCTTGCACGAAAAATTCTGGACTGCAAAGAACCCTGGGAAATGCTGGAGTCTTTTCCCCTGTATTCCAGATACGAAGATATGATTAAAACCCATGTCCAGAATTCCCCCAAAATTGAAGTGCTGGCTTTTATAGGCTGCGGCCCCCTTCCTGTTACCCTGCTAATTTTTAGTAAACTATACGGCATCCGCTGTATCGGCGTAGATAAGGATCCCGAAGCAGTGGTACTGGCAAAAAGTTGTGTAAAGCACTTTGGCCTCGAAAAAGAAATCAGTATTGTCGAGGGAGATGAAAATATACTTGCAGAACTCGACTGGGACTCTGTGCTTGTAGCAGGGCTCGCTGAACCCAAACAACACATCTTTAGGAACCTCCATTCGATTATAAAAAATCGAAAGTCAGAACCTGAAAATCCAACCTCGGTGTGCTACCGTAACTATAGCGGAATGAGGCAGTTGCTCTACTGGCCAGTCCAACCGGACCAGACCACGGGTTTTCGAAAAATAACTGAAATCTACCCTTCTGGCAAGGTAAACAATACCCTGGTCTTCATGGAGTGTGAATAACATCCCGAAAATCGATACCGCGCCCTTAATTGCCGAACTTTGGCAGATTTCTGTTATGGTAAATGATCTTGGAAAGGAAGAGATTCTGGAAAGCTCCTCTGAAGAACTGCATTCCATATTTATAAGGCTGGATGAACTTGCAGCCCTAAATGTAGATGAAAAGTCTACTGATGCAATCCTTAAAAGCCCGGATTTTAATTATCTGATGGATGCGATCTCTCGCTTTCGATTTTTATATAACCTGAAACTTGAGATTGAAAAAGCAAAAAGCCTTCTTGAAAGCTCGAATCCGTGGAAAACTCTCCGGAATTTTACATTTTACCCGAACTACCTGCAGCTTGCCAGGACCGAATATACAGATTCCGGCTTGGAACCCAACGACTGTGTTCTTTTTCTTGGCAGCGGCCCTCTCCCCCTGAGTCTGATAGTGCTCTGCAGCGAATACGGCCTTTCCGGAATAGGAATTGAGCAGGATGGAAAAAGGGCAAGCCTCTCCCGAGAGGTAATTGCCCGCCTTGGTCTTTCCGAAAGCATCAAGATAATAGAAGGAAACCACTTCATCCTGCCCCTTAAAATCAGCTGTGACCTTTACATGGTCGCTGCCCAGGCTGAACCCAAAAAGGAGGTATTCGAACACCTTGCAAAAGTCATTCCTGAGGGGAGCAAAGTCTCCTACCGCCTCTACGAAAAAGGTCTTCGGAGAGTTCTGGACGATAGTTCCCTCTTTGAGCTGCCTTCAGGATTTGAAGAATACCTCAGGGTTCAGCCGGAACCTCCAGTTAATAATACGGTTGTATTTCTGAAAAAAAGATGAAAACCTCTGGAGATCTGCAGAAAACGAGTTTCAAAAACGATACAACTCTAGCCTCTTTTCAGGCAGCAGGTCTTTCAGATATAAAGATGGATATATAATATGCAACATGCGCTCAGGAGCAAAAAAAAGATATCCGGAATCCTTATTTTTGTCCGATAATATGCTTTTTCATACCCTCTTCCATAGCCTCTGCAAAGCATACTGATATAGGTCCTTTCTCCCTGCTCGTAGGAGCGTATGAAAATTGCGCTCATACTATTTCCTACCTGCTCGATGGCCCATCTCCTCGGCACATCTTTGTTCCAGATATCAAAGAGCCGGGTCTGCTGTGCGATTCTTATCCTTTTGAGGACGGCCCAGAACAGAAAGAGATAACGCACCATCATGCTCAGGAGCAAAGTAAATTCCCTTGGAATGCCCATCCTATCTGCTGCTGAAACCATGTCTCTCAGCCGTGTAGTGGAAGATAGCAGGACGATGGCTGTTATGCAGACCAGAAATTTCGCAAGCAATGTACTCCCAAAAGCAAGTCCCTCGTATGTTATACTTAGCCCTAAAGGCAGGTCAAATGGGTAAAGAGTATAATTTTCAATGAAGGAAGGTCTCAGGAAAGGCTGGATAAGGGCAATTCCGAGTCCGAACGGTAAAATCGCAACAATACGAAGGAAAAAATATCTTAAATCCAGCCCGGAAACAAGCACAAGAAGCAGCAAATAAACTTCTATGGCAAAAAGGTGAATCATATTTTTTTCGTGAATCCGGGGCAGACTAACTACATAAATGATTATCGCGAGCGCAAAGAGTAATTTGACCCGGGGGTCAAGCCTGTGTATGGGACTGTTTTTATATGATTCGCGTTCGATATCCGTGAGAGTTACCATAAATATAATCTCCTGTAAGGAGCCTTCTTTCCGGCTTTCACTCATTCCCCGATTTTTGCTGTCCAGAGTTTATGAGCCGCAGTATTTCATCTCTGGCCGCTTCGGCTGTTATCTGTATGTTTACATCGAGTCCTTCTTGCCGGAGCATTTCGAATACTTCAGCCACCCTCGGAAGTCTAAGGTGAGCTTTCTTCAGGAGTTCGGGGTCATTGAATATCCCCTCCGGACTTCCGTCAGCCTCAAGTCTCCCATGATGAAGCACAAATACCCTTTCAGCAAAATAAGGGACAACATCCACATCATGGGTTGAAAGAAGCAGGGTAATTCCAAGTTCCCGGTTCATTTTCATGATGAGTTCCAGGATGCGGGCTGAACTCAAAGGGTCAAGCCCTGCGGTGGGTTCGTCAAGCACAATAACTTCCGGACGCATGGCAAGGATGCCTGCAATTGCCACAAGTTTCTTCTGCCCTCCGCTCAGATGGTGCGGAGCTCTCTCTTCAAAACCTGTAAGGCCCACCATTTCAAGGGCTTCTTTAACCCTGGTTTCTACCTCTTCTCTGGACAGACCCATATTGATAGGCCCAAAAGCTATATCTTCTTCAACACTTGGAGCAAGCACCTGGTCATCAGGGTCCTGAAAAACTATCCCCACTGCCTCCCTGCACATACGGACATTTTTTTTAGTAACAGTTTCTCCTTTTACCAGAACTTCTCCGGAAAGAGGACGAAGGATCCCATTGAGGTGCTTAAAAAGAGTTGATTTTCCTGCCCCGTTAGCCCCAAGCACTGCAACCCTTTCCCCTTTGAAGACTTTCAGGTTGATATTATCAAGGGCGTTTGAATCAAGATGAGGATATCTATGACAGAGGTCTTTGACTTCAAGGATAGGAATACCATTTATTTCAGAGATCCGGTCTGCTTTTTCGGAGCTGACCCCTGTATTAAGATTCCTCCGGCCTGCGATTTCTTTCGGGATAGATTTTGCTTCTTCTGAGGTGTGTGGGAGCTTCGATATACTCATACTTGAAAACGTCCTGTATGAAGATCGTGTTTAACTGCTGAAAAATAATTTTTTCAAAAATCGTGTTACATCTAATGAAGTTATCTTTTTTATGTGTTATGGTTTTTATTTTATATTTATTCCATTTTATTTTAAAGACACATGAGTTCATTTTGCTGCTTGCGCGTTATGTTTTTACGAGAGTTTCTAAGTTTGTGCTCCATTGTCTGCACTTTTGTCTGCAATTTTCCTGTTTCAAAGCTTGAGAGATAATTATACAAATCTTCCCCGCATCTTTTACTGTAATGCACCGGGTCATTCTTCACATAGACATGGACTATTTTTATGCAGCCATTGAGGAGCGGGAAAAGCCGGAACTCCGCGGAAAAGCAGTTGTGGTCTGCATGCTCTCCGGAAGAAGCGAACTCAGCGGATCTGTAAGCACATGTAATTACATTGCACGAGAGTTTGGAGTCCGATCAGGGATGCCCTGTTCAAGGGCTAAGAAACTCAATCCCGAAGCCGTTTTCCTGCCTGTAAGGAAGGAGTTTTACACTTCAGTTTCAGACAGAATCATGGAAATTCTCCGCAACTATGCAGACCCCGGAGAAAACGGAGATTCCTTTGAACAGATAAGTATTGATGAGGCTTTCCTTGATATTACCGACAGGACGGGGGGAGACTTTAACCTTGCTTTTGAGATCGGGATGCAGATTAAAAAGGAAATCAAAGAAAAGGAGAACCTGACCTGCTCTATAGGAATCGGACCAAATAAGCTTATTGCCAAGATGGCTTCCTCCGCAAAAAAACCTGATGGAATTACGGTCGTGAGTCCGCAGGATCTGGAAGCTTTTCTCTGGCCGCTGAAGGTGTCCAAACTCTGGGGGATAGGGGATATAACTGCAAGAAAATTGCAGGAAATGGGCATAGTTACAGTAAAGGACCTTGCAGAGTATGATGTTATCAAACTTATTTCCACCTTTGGAAAATCCCGGGGTACGTGGCTTAAACAAGCTGCTGCAGGAATTGATGACTCCCCCCTTAAGGAAAGGGACGGCTCAGAGCAGATCGGAAGGATTGCAACCCTGTCTGAGGATACTCTGGACCCGGAACTGATCTTTCCACTGTTGGATAGGCTAGCAGGAGACGTTATTGAAAAACTGGACTCAAGGGAACTCTCCTTCAGGGTTGTAACCGTTACAGCCATAAACTCGAATTTCAGGATGTACACCAGGAGTCACACACTCAACCATGCAGTCTCTTCAAAGGAAATACTTCTTGAAGTATCCCGGGAAATCCTGGGCGGGTTCCTTTCGGAAAACAGGACTGAACTCCGGCGCGTGGGGATAAAGGTAGAAGGGCTCCAGAAAAGAAAGGGTCAGAAAAGCCTTTTTGATTATTGACTCCTGTGTTGTGCAGGTGTTTGGGAGTATGTCTACCTTACTGTTTGTGTATGTTTAGATTTTATGTTTGCCTGGTCGTTTATACAGGTTAGGAGAGTTATGTTTACTCTATGAGAGTTATGTTTCTCTATGAGAGTTATGTTTACTCTATGAGAGTTATGTTTCTCTATGAGAGTTATGTTTCTCTATGAGAGTTATGTTTACTCTATGAGAGTTATGTTTACTCTATTATAGATGTACAGGATTTTATCTACCTACATAATTTATATACATCACCAGTATATAAATGACCATTGCCTTAGTTGGAATTATTTTATTGTGATTACCACTTTATTGTTAACCCGGGAGAGAATTTTTTCATAAAATTTATCAAACAAGAAATGCAATAATAATAAGGATAACATTTTGAAATTGCTTCCATAACCTGAATTCCTACCCCATTTTTTGAAAGAGGCTATTTTTTATGAAGATCACCTCTGCATGTGGGTTTCTTCAAAACGGCACTTTAGCTGAAATTCACAAAAAATGGCGAAAAATATTAAAAGTGGGAAAGGAAGAACGGCTGCATAAGGACGGTTAGGAGAGGGACAATATGATTAAAAAACCGTTTACAATCCAGTTTCCGGAAAATCCAGTCAGCGGCTTCAGCTGGGATATCGCAACCAGTAACGGCCTACAGATAATGAGGGACAGGTTTGTCCCTGAAGATGAAGAAGAGACTGGCAGCGGGGGATACCGTGTATGGGATATTCAGGTAACTTGCCAGGGAAGTCAAAAGATAACAGGCACATACCGGAGGGGTAACCAGATAGCAAGTTGCTTTGAGATCAATATTGATGCCGAATAATACTTCTTACAGGTCACGGGACCTGGAGCCCTGGCAAGGTAACCTTCTCTGGTTTAAGTCCATCCGCCCTGCCTTGCCGTGGACTCACTTTACTTTTTTTCTGCTTTTTCCCCTGGTTGTGCCACCCTAGTTGCGCGTCCCGAATTGCGAATCGGGATCACAGGAAATCGGAGATTTCCGGGGAGTTACAATGTAATCGCAACAGCCCGCAGTCCTTTTCGCTTCGCTCAAGAGGACAAACATGTCTAATTTATGGGTTTTAGCAGTTAGTTTTGTTCAAGAGGACTAATTAAAAAATACTGGTAGCTTTTCCCTGTCCTTCTGTAGTGTTTTCCAGGGTTCATCTCTTAGTTGAGGTTAGCGAAGGAATTTTGAGATCAGGCCTATTTAACAACAGTGCAGCCCCCTCATGATCGTTTGTTCTCTGGATGACGAGCCAGCTATGGCTCTGCACAATGCAGAAGAGAAAAACGAAACCAGCCGCACAGGTACAGGACAGGAAAAAATAGGAGATGTCGGTCAGGCTGCCCGGAATAATGTCAAGAGATTAACTAGGGACAACCTGAACATTTAACACTGGATAATACTTACATGAATTTCACAAGCGGGCAGACCTCTATACAGGCTCCGCAGTGAGTGCAGCTCTCCTTGATCCAGGCTCTCTTTTCTTTCATTTCAATCGCGCTGTGCTCACAGTGTCCTACACAGACTCCACAGCCCTGGCAGATAATAGCCCTTCTTACCGAGAACTCGACCATTCGCATGAGCTTTTTCAGTGTTTTTTCGTTTTCACTTCTTCCGTTTACATTTCCTGAAGCAAAGACCTGAGCTCTGGATTCCCCCAGGACAACAGAGGCAGCCCCTTCTATGAAGGAAACTTTCCCTACCGGGTTAAGCATTCCGCTTTCTTTAAGAGTTTCGATGTCTATCGCCTGTCCGAAACTTCCATCCGCAGAAATCCCTCCTGCTTTGCAGGGCCTGTATCCTGTGGCAACTTCAAAATGGAGCTCTCCGGGAGCTTCCTGAGTAGGGAGCAGGGATATTCCCTTTCTATCCGCAAGCTCCTGCAGGACCTTTGGGTAACGTTTGTAGCGCCATAAGCCGTATTTTACCCATTCGGGGGAAAGCCCCATCCGTTCTGCGTAGGCCAGGAGGTGGGAGTTGAGTTTTTGTGCAAGTTCGGGATGGCTTTCCTTAAGCTGGAAAAAGTCGGATAGTGAGGAGGAAGGGCAGAGCCAGCATCCCATTCGGTCATACCCTTTCTCATAAGCCGGATTATAGGGAGCTTTTGTCCTGAAGAGATAAAGCCAGACATGCAGAGCTGTCCATTCCTGTATGGGAGACGCTCCGACCTGATTTCCAACCCAGGGATTTTTCCAGACCTTATTACTGATGGAGCGAGCATGGGATTCGTACTGGCGCTGGCCTATGAAACTCAGGCAACCTCCCTCATAGTTTTCGTCAATAACCCTGGTAATGGGCCCCAGTTTGCAGATCTTGCAGCACCAGCGCGTATCCATTGTAGGAGGCCCGAAAACTCCAATAGACTCCCAGAAAGAATCTCCTGAATTCGCTGTACGGAGGGTTTTTCCATAATATTCGGAAACCTTTCGGACGTTTTCAAGGGTTTCCGGAAACTCAATCCCTGTATCTGCAAACATCAATTCATAATCGTCCAGAGTTTCATCCACAAGTTGCAGCACTGCAAGGCTGTCCTTGCCCCCGGAATAGGATACACTGACTTTCAGGTCCATACTTCCGGAAACGTTTCTTATGAAAGAATGAGCAGTCTCTATCATTGAGTCAAGAATTTTCTCATTAGCTTTTACAGCATCATCCCAGCTCTTTTCCGGGGGGAGGATTTTTGCAGCCACGGGTTCTGCACTCCAGCGCGGCTTTACCGCATTCCCGCGCTTTTCTTCAATCATTTCCCTGCCTGTCAGCCGGGCTCTCCCGCAGCAAACTACCTCTCCTGAAGGAAGGAGAACAACAACCTCGTCCTCTTTTTCGATTTCCGGGTCTGCATCAAGGACTCCGGGAGCAAGAATACTTGCCCCTTTTTTCAGGATAAAGGGCATAATTTCCGGCTCAATCACAACCCATTTTTTAAGCTCTTTCCTGTCCCTGCCCTGAAAAAGCCGCCGTGCTCCCTCAAGCCTGGGGAGCAGGACCCATGTGCAGTTTTCGATTTCAAACCTGATAGATGCAAGGACTTCCCCGTCCACTATAATTTCATCCATCCGGTCTTCATAAGGGGCTTTGTTAAGCACCACAAGGTGACCTTCGGGGATAAGGGAGGCATTGAACTGTTTTTCAGAAACGGAATTTATGCGTTTTATATCATAATCAAAAGCCGGACGAATATCGCCGGGAGGAGTGACCTCAACTTTTTTTGCTCTATTGCCGCAACCACACTGTTTTCCGAGCACAGGCACATTGCAGGCATCGCACCAGTGCAGGAGCATTTTGCCAAGGTATACTGGTTTGGACATGTCATGCAGATTGAGCGAGGTTCACCTTTAAAAGGCTTTGGCTTTTCCTAAGAACCGATCTAAAAATCAAATTGATTTTACAACCGGGATAGGACTTACGCATTTGAACTGGAAAACAGCAGCATTAAACTACTCAATGTTTAAAATGTGAATTTAGACCATAATTTCGGAAAAACTTACTTTTCGATTCAAAAGTTAACCTTGCCCATTATCCAATTGCAGGAATAGTATAAATTTTAAGCCCGAATCTTAGCGATTTTGTTTTTTAGAATATTCTGCGGCAAGTACCGATAGCATAACAAATATCAATACAAGAAATAGGTAAGAGTCTTTTGATTTGTCTAACCATCCAAGATATGCATTATATAGTGCTATAATAAGAGCTATCAGTGCTAATATACGTGATATTATGTTAGCTGATTTTGCATTCATGTAAACTCCCTAAAATACGTGAAGCTTCGATACATCAGGTTTCTATGCTTCATTTACCAGATCCAACAGGCTACAGATTACCAATTGCCAGCGATCTGGTTATCCAGGGCCGTCATTACTTCTTCCTGAGTTTCCATCCACCATACAGGCAGGCTAAACTTCCCAATAATCCAAAACCTGGGATAGAGTTATTTTTGCTCGATTCATTTTCACCTGAGCTACTACCATTATCAGATTCAGAATTATTAGTATCAGTATTATTGTTTGAATTATTGAGTTCAACAGCACTTTTGTCTTCAGACGATGATAAGTTAGTTTCTTCAACTCCTATATCTTCAGTTGCGTTTAAATTCGCCATTGTACTCGGGTCAGTTTCATTGTAGGTTGCCTTTATGCTTTGATCAGTCATATCAGAACTTCTAAAAGGTCCAATGACAACTCCAGCAGGACCGTTCATAGTATATTTTCCTGTATTCACAGTCGCTGTAACAGTATTTGTGGTTGTGTCAATTACAGAGACATTATTATTGTAGTCGCTGGAGTAGCTATCAGAGATCACTACATATGCCTTTTTTCCATCTGGAGTGACTGCAATCCCCCTCGGAGCAGTTCCTACATACACTGTAGCTGTAACGGTGTTTGTTGATGTATCAATTACAGAAACAGTGTTGCCGGGATCTTTGTAGGAACCGGAATTTGTCACATATGCCTTTTTACCATCAGGAGTGACTGCGATATCACCGGGGCTGTCTCCTACAGATACAGTTCCTGTAACATTGTTTGTAGCCGTGTCAATTACAGAAACATTGTTGCTCCCTGAATTAATCACATACACTTCATTTCCATCAGGACTGACCGCAATATCAGTAGGATAATCTCCTACAGGAACAATAGCTGTAACTTTGTTTGTAGCCGCATCAATTACAGAGGTAGTGTTGTTGCGACTGTTGGTAGCATAGATTTTTTTCCCATCCAGGGAGAATGCAACGTCAGAAGTACTTAGCCCCATATTAACCGGGTCCATTACAGTGTTTGTGGATGTGCCAATTACTGTGTTAATTACAGAGACATTGTTGCTGTTATCGTCCACTCTACTGTAACGATTCGTCACATAAACCCTGGACCCTTTGGGATTAACTGCAACTTTCCGGGGATAAATTCCCACATCCACTACTGCATCAACAGTGTTTGTCGCGGTGTCAATTACAAAAACATTGGTGCTGAATCCTGATGAGTCTGTCACATATACCTTTGTTCCTGCAGGGTTGATTGCGGCTTCTCCAGCCCAGCCTTCTATAGGCACCACGGCTGTAAGATTGTTAGTTGCTGTGTCAATTACAAAAACAGTGCCGGTGTCGATACCTATACTCGTCACATATGCAAAAGGAGCGGCACCTGCTAAACTCACCAATATTAAAATCGCAAGTGCTGTTATCCCCAAAGCTCTTGTGAGGGCGTATCCTATGTGTGCTTCATTAGACATTGCCACAGATGGAAGTGAAATCGAAAAAGTGACAGTTGGCGTTGTTGATATAGTGTTACTTTTCATCTTTTATCCCTCAACTGGCATTTTTCTTTCATGCTAGTGTCTAGAAAATTTAGTTCTGTGTCCTCGGAATTAAGAAAGGGACTACGGATGATGTATTGTCTAAGCATTAAAGCCCAGTAATTAAATTGCCATGGCACTAGTACCATCATCGAGAAATTTGGACTTACTACATAATCGAATAAGATTTTTGGATTATGAATGTATGAAAAAATTGAAACGAATCCCGAGACTAAATAATTTTAGGAAAATTTTCTACTTACTTTTTATTAATCTCCTTTATCCAGAATGCAGCTATCAGGCTCATGATTCCGTAAACTATCTCAAATCCAGGAGTTCTTTTGCTTCCTTTTGCAGGAATGCTTGTATCTTTTGTTATGATTACGCCAGCACTATCTTCTCCTTCGCCTCCGATGCTGTTTTTTTCACTGAAACTAGTTGCATCCAGCACAAATATCGTAGCCTCTTTTGAGGCTGTTCTGTTTCCATTTATTACTGTCAGTTCAACATTATAAGTTCCTGCTGAGGAGTAAGTATGGATCGGGTTTTGATTCGTTGAATTTAATCCGTCTCCAAAGTCCCAGTTCCATACGGTTTCATTCTGAGAACTGTCATTAAACTGGATCGAAAGAGGGGCGTAACCGGATGTAGAATTGCTGCTGAAGTCTGCAACAATAAACGCTGATTGTTCTGGGTTTGCTTTCAGAATAACAAGACCATTAACACCATTAATTGCATAGATATAATTCCCGGAAACTTCAACATCACTAGCACAAACATCACAAATCCCTTTTAAAATTAGAGAGGAAGGATTGCCGATATCAACAATCATAAGGCTATCATCAATGTTTTCTTCTAGAACGAAATTTCACACACAAAACTGGTAAGTTAATCATCGAGAATTTATTACTACTATTGGAATATGAAAATCCTATTTTTTTCAAAAATATGGACTTATTACTTGTCATAGATGACAGCTACTCTTATGAATGATAAACCAAGGATGAGAATAGCTATTGAATATATATAGAAAAAAATGGGAACGTCTCCGGGATTTTTCATCGAGTATTCTACAAAAAGTATCATATTAGAAAGTGCTGCGACAAGAGAGAGTCCTAATGGTAACATCATTTTCTTCCTTTTTTCTTCCGGGACAGAAAGACAGAATAGTGCAGAAGCTAGAGAAAAGAAGATAGAAATGGAATTTATGAAAGGGTCAGTCGCTATAGAGCGACCCTCTAACAGATGCCACTTGTCAAAGGAGGCAATGAATGACTGACCATAAGTGAATTGAAATAGAGCACCTGGCTCCAACGGTCTCATAAATGAAAAGTCCCTGATAAATGTATATAATATAAGTCCGATAAGAAATGGAATTCCCCAATACCATCTGGATGAGGTCTTTTTTGTATTTTTCATAAAAATCAAAAGTCCAACTGCGGGAAGAAGCAGTGAGAAGAGATATAACGATAGGAGATTAATAAGAGGAGGATTAGGCATATTCCATGTAATAAACATACAAACGAAGGCTTCTATCCACCAAGCAAAAAAAGTGAGTGATATTAGAAATAGTGACAGTTTTGTCTGACTTATTGATATCCGATTCATTGGTATAGCTCCTTAATGTAAACAGTACTAAATCATTTGTTTCACTCCTAGTTATTTTTCCCTAGGAGGCAAAATCAGGCAAGCTTAAATATACACAAAGCTAACATAATTATTGCCTCTTAGGGCGTATGTTATGGAGTTCGTGTGGTACGGGAAATACTTTTGAACTCCATAAACTCCTCATTGTCAACTCCTTATAAGTTTTCCGGCCAGGTTATCAAATAATCAGAAAGGATGTTGAGTTTAGGATTACGTTTTACAGAAGTATTACTTAATAGGACGAATAGTTTGATGAGTTGGCTAGAAAACTTATATAGCTGCATGTGCTACAAATCGTCTCTTCTAATAAAAATTAAAAGATGATTTTTTGTTAAGGATTTTCATCTTTTTATACCAAAATCAAAGAAGATAAAAATAAATCTTAAAAATTTGGGCAAGTTTAATAGTGAATTTAAGAGAACCTAGTTCAGTTTAATACCATCAAATTCATGGAACAGCAATGCTTAGATCCAATGGATCATCGGGATGCGCATCTATATTAATATATAAGATAGCTATATCGCTCAAATTTTGAGAAACAGTTTCGGTCTTTGTAATATTGTTATTTAATGTAACTTCAATGTATGTCCCCGTTACCAATCCAACTGGATATTGACTTCTTATATCTTCCCCAGGAGCTAAAATATATGATTCATTAAATATAGAGTTGTTTTTTGAGTCAAATAATTTCACAGTAACTTCATGACTTGTATTTCCCTGATTATGTATGATTAACAAAGTATTATTTTCTTTTTTGTCAGGGAGAGAGTTATGCCTAATAACATAAGGTAAAACGATAATGCCTACTAACAAAAGGCATATACCTACAAATATGATAAGAAATTTTCTTCTTGGCATTTTAACCCCTTAATTAAAATCAATCCAATATACCCTACATTCTCAGTATTTTTTCAAAGATTTGTCTTTTTCCGGATAGCGTTTTTATAACAAATCAAATTAATTTGGATTTTTAATGGAACTTGGAGAAAATTGAATAATATCGTTTTTTGGTCTCTATGATACGCCATATAGTTACTTTACCTCCTGCATAAAATTCCAATAAATCCACGTTTTATTGAAAATCGATAGCAGAAAAAATTGTGAATATGCGAAAATTTACTGCGGAAAGTGAGATAACTCGTGCCTCTTAGGGCATGTTTTATGGAGTTCGAGTGATCTGGAAAGTACGTTTGAACTCCATAAACTCCTATTAATTATCCCCTTATAACTTTTCTGTCCAGAGTATCAAACAATCAGAAAGAACATTTGATTTATGATTCTGTTTTTCAGAATTATTACTTAATAGACGGATTGCTAGAGACTCTGGATAGAACGCTTATATATTCATACTCAACACAAGTCCTTTCTTAAACTTAATAAATGAGAGACGTTGTTTTTAAGAAATGTACGAACTTGCTTTTTTCATTGCTCTGTAATCTTTTCTGCCTGCTTCAGGTTTAGAAAAACTTTGACATAAGGGACGAATTTGAAACACACTTCTCTGAAAAAGTGCATTCCGTACAGAATTTTTCTTCTTTTTTCTCGGGCATGAATCCGGCTTTTATTTTCTCCACACGCCTGCAGATTTTTAATACCTCCCTGCGATCCGAGCTTCGGATAGCCACTTTCCGAATCAGGCCAAAACTTACGTATTCAACAAAGGCAAAGGGCACCTCTTTTCCGGATTCGGCTTCAAGGAGAAGGACAAGGGATGCAGCATGCATCCTGTCAGATGCCCACACACCCTGAACAGGGCAGTTTCCCGGTTTTAGAATAGAGGGGACATTCATGCCCTCGAAACAGACAAGCTTGGACGGAACACCCTTCAGGTTAAGCCTTTCCGATGAAAGAAATGGCTCGGTTTTAACAGGCGTAAGTGCCGCAAGCATAGGATCTTTTCCGAATTCTTCAAGTCCTCTGAGAAGGTTAGCCGCAATTTCCGGAATTTTAGCTCTTGCCCGCGTCTTCCCTTCTTCAAGGACTTCCTTTTCAATGCATGCGAATTCTGTTGGAAACATAAGAGGGAGATCTTCACATACCTGGAGAAAAGCAGTTTCAAGTTCTTTGCACAAGTTATCGGCGTTTAACGAACATTCCCTCACAATTTCAGGAAAAGTCAGAGAAAGCTCTTTAAGGAGCATTCTTTCAAGCCTTGAAGCGTTTATTTCAGGAAACAGTTCAAAACCCCGGCTGACAAAGTATACGCGTCGCGGGCAGTTGATATATAGGAGAAGATCAGAAACGCTTATCTCAGGATTCCGTGAATCTGCAGGCATCACATTAGAATTTCTTTTACAATTGATATAAATTTTTTGGATAAGATCTCGCCCTTACACGGTAGTCAAGCTTCTGCGACAATTGCCGAACTCGCATTCGTTAAATATATAAGGGAACGTTTCCTCTTAGATTAAGTAAGTCATGACATCCAACGATTCCTCAGAAAATCTGCGCAACCGCCTGGCAGAAAAAATGGCTGGAGATATCACACTCTCAGAAAAACCCGGAGAGTCACTGAAAAAGTGGAGGTTAAACTTTGAGATATCCCAGACCGATATTGCAAATTACCTGAAGGTTTCTCCCTCTGTTATCAGTGATTATGAAAGCGGGAGGCGAAAGTCTCCAGGGACAATGATCGTCCGGAAGATCGTGGAATCCCTGCTTGAAGTTGATATAGAGCGGGGAGGCAAAAAGATTCACACCTACGAATCGATACTTAACGCCGAATGCGGCTCAAAATCAATCTACTCAACCTACGAGTATACTATCCCGATACAGCTTGCTAAACTGGTAAACCTTATTGAAGGCGAGATTGTCTACAAAGGAGCTGAAAGACCTCTATATGGTTTTTCTGTCATCGACAGCCAGCGGGCAGTCCTGGAACTTTCCTCCCACGAATTCCAGAAGCTCTACGGCTGGAGTACGGACAGAGCCATGATCTTTACGAAGGTCAGTACCGGGAAATCCCCCATGGTAGCTATCCGAGTCACCAACCTGAAACCCGGAGCCGTTGTGCTTCACGGGCTCTGTAAAGAAGAGGTCGAACCTGTTGCAGTCAAGATGGCGGAAGTAGACCGTGTACCCCTGGTCGCAACTACAATGGACCTCGACCAGATTGTGCAGTTACTGAAAAAATACAGTCAATACTATGCAAGGGAATGACCCCTGGAAGATGCCCTAAACACTCAAAAACAGGTGAACACATGACTATTGGAATTGTATCATACGGTGCTTACGTCCCGAGATACCGTATAAAAATTGAAGAAATCGCCCGGCTCTGGGGTGATGACGCAGAGGCTCTTAAAAATGGCCTCATGGTGTACGAAAAATCCGTACCTGATGTAGATGAAGACGCAGCAACGATCGCAGTGGAAGCTGCAAGATACGCAATAGCAAGAAGCGGCGTCGATCCCTCCAGAATTGGGGCGGTATATACAGGTTCAGAAAGTCATCCCTACGCTGTAAAACCGACCAGCACTATCGTAGCTCAGGCTATCAGCGCAACCCCTGAAATGACTGCAGCAGACTTTGAGTTTGCATGTAAGGCAGGAACAGCTGCAGTTCAGGCATGTATGGGACTGGTGGGTTCCGGAATGATTGACCTTGGCATGGCTATAGGAGCAGACGTTTCCCAGGGAGCCCCCAGTGATGCCCTTGAGTACACTGCCGCAGCAGGAGGAGTCGCCTGCCTCATCGGGAGAAAAGAATCCGAACTTGCAGCAATCATTGAAGATACGTACTCTTTTACAACAGATACTCCTGACTTCTGGAGAAGGGAAGGAATGCCTTACCCCGAACATGGAGGCCGGTTTACAGGAGAGCCGGGGTACTTCAAACATGTAACAAACGGCGCAAAAGGTCTGCTTAAAAAACTAGGGACAAAGCCTGAAGATTATGATTATGCAGTCTTCCACCAGCCAAATGGGAAGTTCCCTACCAAAGCTGCAAAGATGCTGGGGTTCACAAAAGCCCAGATAACTCCGGGACTTGTAGTTCCAAAAATAGGGAATACATATTCAGGGTCCTGCCTTATGGGAATCGCCGCAACCCTTGACCAGGCAAAACCCGGGGACCGGATTTTTGCAACCGCCTTCGGGTCCGGAGCAGGGTCCGATTCATTCAGCATAACAGTTACTGACAGGATTGAGGAAATTCGAAACCTGGCTCCGACGGTTTCCGAACTTATCAAGGATCCTATATACATCGACTACGCAAAGTATGCCAGACATAAAGGTAAAATCCGCCTGGCCTGAAAACGGGGTGAATACATGAGAGACGTAGCAATTATCGGAATAAAGAATACAAAATTCGGGGAACTCTGGGAGCGTTCCCTGAGAGACATCGTCGTAGAAGCCGGGATCGGAGCAATCCAGGACGCAGGCGTTAGTGGAAAAGAGATTGACGCTCTGTATGTAGGAAACATGAGTGGAGGCCGCTTTATTGATCAGGAGCACATAGGTGCCCTTATCGCAGACTATTCCGGTCTTTCGAGAAACCTTCATGTCCCGGCTACCAGAGTAGAAGCTGCCTGTGCATCCGGAGGGCTTGCCCTGCGCCAGGCTATAATGTCTGTGGCTTCAGGCTACAGCGACATCGTAGTAGCAGCAGGAGCAGAAAAGATGACTGATGTCGGGTCTGAAGAGGCATCTTCAGCTCTTGCAGCAGCTGCTGACCGGGAATGGGAAGGCATGGCAGGAGCAACCTTCCCCGGGCTTTATGCAATGATTGCAAAGCTGCACATGCACAGGTACGGAACTACAAGCGAACAGCTTGCAGAAGTAGCCGTAAAAAACCACAAAAATGGGTGTTTTAACCCCATTGCCCAGTACAAGAATGAAATTAGCGTGGACGACGTACTGAATTCAATAATGGTAGCCGACCCGTTACATATCTTTGACTGCTCCCCTATAACAGACGGAGCATCTGCACTTGTTCTGGCTCCTGCGGAAGTTGCCCACAAATATACTGATACGCCCATTTACATTAAGGCAACAGCCCAGGCAAGTGACACAATTGCCCTGCATGACAGAAGGGATATCACAACCCTGGACGCAACCGTAATGGCTGCAAAGAGAGCATATTCCATGGCAAAATTGAAACCTGAAGATATCGACCTTGTCGAGGTACATGACTGCTTTACCATTGCTGAGATCTGCGCAATTGAAGACCTGGGATTTGCAGAAAAAGGGAAAGGCGGAATTGTCACAGCAAATGGGGAAACTGCGATAGGCGGAAGGATCCCTGTCAACACCTCCGGCGGCCTGAAAGCCTGCGGACATCCAGTGGGAGCAACAGGCATAAAGCAGGCTGTGGAAATTGTAACCCAGCTTCGCGGGGATGCAGGAAAGCGCCAGGTAGCAGGAGCCGAGTATGGAATGACCCACAACGTAGGAGGGTCAGGAGCGACCGCAGTAATCCACATTTTCTCGAGGGAGAGGTGATATTCGATGTCTTCTGTACCAAGATTCTGGAGAAACCTGGGCAGCAGGTATAACCTTGAAGGGACCCGCTGCAAGGAATGTGGGGAATATTTCTATCCCCCGCGCAATGTTTGTGTAAACTGCAGGCGCATGGGTGAGCTCGAATCATTCAAATTCAAAGGCACCGGCGAAATCGTAAGCTATACATTGATTCACACGCCTGCGGAAGGTTTTGAAAACCAGACTCCCTATACCCTTGCAATTATTAAACTGGATGAAGGGCCCCGTCTAACCTCCCAGGTGATTGGAGACCCTGAAAAAATCCAGATTGGAACACGGGTTAAATCCGTGTTCAGGAAGCTCGGGGAAGACGGCGAGCACGGTATGATCTACTACGGCACCAAATTCGTCCCTGCAGATACATGATCGGATCCGGATTCTTCCGGATTCCGTTAATGATTCTAAAGTGAGGATTTTCCGGGGCCTCCCGGATCAAATTGGAGATGTCTTTAAACTATGATTGAAGTGGAAGTAAAGGTCAGAGCGGATCATTCAAAGGTCCGCTTCATCCTTCAGAAATTAGGGGCAATAAAAATAGGGGTAGAGAATCAGTCAGATACTTATTTTGCAGCTCCTTATAGGGATTTTGCAAAAACTGACGAGGCGCTCAGGATTCGTTCCCTGGACGGTCAAGCCGTGCTGACCTATAAAGGTCCCAAACTCGATAAAGTCTCCAAAACCAGAGAAGAGCTCGAAACTTCTGTGGATGAGGCCACTACCACAGGAATACTACGTGCCCTTGGATTCTCGGAAGCCGGAATCGTCCGCAAAAAAAGGGAAGTCTTCAGGGCAGGAGAGATAACTGTCTGTCTTGACGCAGTCGAAGGGCTCGGAGAATTCCTGGAAGTCGAAATCGTAGCTGGAGATGAAAAAGATCTTGAAATTTCAAGGAAAAAATTATTCGAGTTGCTAAAACAGTTTGGCGCCGAGGAAAAAGACTCTATTCGGACTTCTTACCTTGAAATGGTACTGGATAAAAGCAATGATTAATTTACCGGTTCAATTTCAATAATTTTCCCGACTATTTTTTTATTGATACTAAAATGAACCCTGGGATCGGCTCAATAAGTTGTTCATGCCCGCATCATGCACGGACATGAAAACAACTGTCAAATTTTGATTTAATTTTGATTTTAATTTACTCTTAATTATTACCTTATTCTGGAGCCGGGCTTTAGATCTTTATCCGGCATCAGAGCTGCTACAATCGATCCACCGTCATCGGCTGCAAGTATCATGCCGTTTGACTCAACTCCGCAGAGTTTGGCGGGTTTCAGGTTGGCGAGTACAATTACGGATTTACCTGTGAGTTCTTCAGGAGTATAATATGAAGATAGGCCTGCTACAAGCTGTCTTGGCTTTTCCTCTCCTATATCCACTTCAACCCGCAGGAGCTTTTTTGACTTCTTTACAGGTTCAGCAAAGATAACTTTTCCTACCCTGATGTCAAGTTTTGCAAAGTCCTCGTAATCTATCTGGGGAAGGGTTTCTATTTGCTCTGTTTCTTCTGTTTTTGCTGCATCTCCGGCTTATTCGGCTGGTTTTGCCTCTTCTACAGGGCCCATTCCATCGGATTTGACGGGCTCCTTTTCACTCCCCTTTGCCGCGTTTTTCTTTGCATCTGCAGCTTTTACCCTCTGGTTTGCAATCTCGTCCATCTCTCCTATCCTGTCATCTTCGAGCTTGGTAAAGAGGAGCTCAGGCTTTGCAAGTTTTGTGCCTGCCTTCAGGGGCACGAGGGCTTCTTCATACTGCACGGCATGTATATCGCTTTCCTGTCCGAGTCCTTTCCAGGCTGTTTCCATGGTCAGCGGGAGCACGGGTTCAAATATAATGCTCAGGGCTTTTGCCAGGTGGAGGCAGTTGTAGAGGACCTGTCCGCAAGCGGCCCGATCTTCTTTCAGAAGTTTCCAGGGCTCATGGGACTGGAAGTAAATGTTCCCGAAAGACGCAAGAGTCATGGCAGAATCGACAGCTTTTTTGAACTCGTACTCAGCCATTGCAGCTTTTATTTCTTTTAGAGCCTTTTCTATTTCTGCGCTTACTTCAGGTTCGAGTTGCCCTTCAGGGACTTCTCCATAGTTCTTGAAAGCAAAGAGCATGGTCCTGTACAGGAAGTTTCCTAATACAGCCACCAGTTCGGTATTGATCTTTTCCTGAAGCACGCGCCAGGAGAAGTTCAGTTCCTTAGTATGGGAGGTGTAGCTCGCAAGGTAATACCTGAGGAGGTCGGGATGGAAGCCGTGGTCAAGATAATCTTCCCCTACCCAGACCACATAACCTCTGGTCTTGGAAAACTTTTTATCTTCTATTTTTACCATGCCTGATGCTACAACAGCTGTAGGCACGGAATAGTCTGCACCTTTAAGCATGGCAGGCCAGAAAATGCAGTGGTGGTAGGTAATGTCCCCTCCAATGAAGTGGACTATCTCCCCGTCCTCTTTCCAGAATTTTTCCCAGGAATCCCCTGTCTTTGCAGCCCATTCCTCGGTGAAAGCCATGTATCCTATGGGGGCATCCACCCAGACGTAAACCACAAGATCTTCATGCCCCGGGAATTTAACTCCCCATTCAAGGTTTCTTGTGATACACCAGTCCGTAAGCCCCTGCTTTACCCAGCCAAGTGCGTAATTAATAGCATTGGTGGTGCCTCCCAGGTCATTAGAGAGGTAATTCAGCAGGTAGTCGCTAAACTCGGAAAGTTTGAAAAAGAAGTGTTCCTGCTGGCGGTACTCTGCAGGCCCTCCGCAGATAGTACATACAGGGTTCTGAAGCTCCCCAGGCTCAAGGTGTTTTCCGCAGCCCTGGTCACATTCATCACCTCTGGCTGTTTCTCCGCAGTGAGGGCAGGCTCCTTCCACATAGCGGTCAGGAAGGAAGCGGTTGCACTTTGGGCAGTAAGCGATTTCTATGATTTTCGGATACACATAGCCCTTTTCAATCAACCTGGTTACAATATTAAGGGTCCGGTTATGATTTTCAGGGTCATCGGTTGTCCCAAAAGCATCAAAGTAAACTCCAAGCTGCTTGAAAGTTTCATCAAAGTGTGTATGATAGACCTCTACAAGTTCTTTAGGGGTGATCCCGAGCTCCTCGGCGTTTACGACAATGGGGGTTCCATGAGTGTCCGAACCGCAAACAAAGGTAACCTCCCTCCCTTCCTTCCGCAAGGAGCGGGCAAAAATATCAGCGGGCACATAGGTCCGGAGATGCCCGATATGTGCCTTGCCGTTAGCATAGGGTAGGCCACAGGTGACAAGTACGGGTTTACTGGATGATTTTGACATTCTTATCTCCATATATTTTTATAAGTGTATCTCTTCTGGATGACTGCAATTCTGAAATATATTTCGCTTATTGTATGTACAAGGGAACTTATTTGAGGGATAGTTGATAATCATATATAAAAGAGGGGTGGAACGCAGAGAAACATAAATAGTTGCTCTGACAATTCAGACCTGTTGAATTGACCCTTTTATTTGCGGGCTTTTGAAAAATATGTTTCTGGCAGTTCCCCTACCAGGAGAATTTGCCTGTCCCCTTAACTGGAGTTTTCAGCAGTAAATAAACATAGACCGGAAATTAAAGAAACAAATCCAGGAAGTGCGGTCCTGTCAGATATGAATGATGAAAATGTAAACTCAGAAGGTACGGATTCAGAAAGTATGAATCCGGAAGAGGCATCCGGAGACGACCTTTCGGGAAGTAGTGCATTCAATAAAAAAGAGACTATTATCCCTGAGGAGGATATTTCAGATATTACCATCAAGGAAAATTCCTCAGATTCCGATTCTGCTCCTGAAAAACAGGGATCAGCAAAAACGGATGATCAGGGACTTCCTCCCCGGGACCCTGAGAAGAAAATTCCTGAGAAGAAAATAATTGAAAATGAGAGTTTAAGCATGAATTCAGGCTCTTCTCCTTCCGTACATAAAAAGAAACGCAGCGGTACGTCCTATGTTGTGGTCTTACTGGCTCTGATTACTGTTATTGCAGTCAGTATGGCTGCTATATTCTACGGCCTCGGTTTCGGAGGAAATTTAGGGACCTCCGAGAAGATAGCGGTAATTTATGTACAGGGCTCCATGCTCACTGGAAACGTTCCCTCAGGGTTCGGCTATGCAACCTCAGAAGAGATTTCTGAAAACATCCACACCGCTGTAGCAGATGAAAACGTCAGGGCAATCGTGCTCAGGGTAAACAGTCCTGGAGGGTCTCCTGCAGCCGCCCAGGAGATTGCAATAGAGATCGAGAAAGCTCAGGAACAGGGTATCCCTGTTATTGTTTCCATGGGAGATCTTGCGGCCAGCGCTGCATATTACATCTCTGCGCCCGCAGATTACATATTTGCAAATCCCTCCACAAGTACGGGATCCATAGGAGTTATCTGGGTCTTTGAGAATATGTCTTCTTTCAACGAAAAGGAAGGTATAGATTATTACATTTCAAAGTCCGGAGAGTTCAAAGATATGGGAGGGTCCTGGAGAGGGCTTACGGACGACGAAAAAGAATACGCTGATACCGTTGTCATGGAGAGTTATGAAAACTTTGTAACCCAGGTTGCAGAAGGGCGTAATATGAGCCGGAGTGAAGTAAAAGACCTCGCCGACGGACGCGTATATACCGGGTCCAGAGCAAAGGAACTTGGGCTTGTGGACGACTTTGGAAACCTCTATGACGCAATTGATAAAGCTGCGGAACTTGGAGGCATTCAGGGTGAACCAAGAGTTGTATATATGAACAGGGCAAGCATTTCAAGGTTACTTCTCGGTTCGGAGTCCGGGGATTCCAATGAGGAAACCAGGCAACTTGTCAATTACTTTGAGAAAAGCCCTTATGGGAAGATTCTTGCCTGTATAAGTTAATTATCGGATTCCCTCTATTTCCTTTTTTTCCGTTATTCATTTTTCTTAATTAATTCAGTTTTCTGTTTTTTAGACAGGCTTACAGCCTGAAAATAGCAAAATATATATTAGCTAACATGCAGGATATCTCGGGCTTAACATGCTGGAACTCAAATTTGTACGTAATAACCCCGACATAGTTGGGCGTGCTCTTATTAACAGGAATATGGGCACCGAGCTTATAGATAGCCTTCTTGAATATGACGCGGCCTGGAGGGACTGTATCACCGAGGGTGATAGCCTGAAGCATAAACGCAATGTGGTCACCCGCGAGATAGCGCAATTTAAGAAGGAAAATAAAGATGCTTTATCAAAAATAAACGAAATGCAGGGCATCAATGATCGTATTAAAGAAATAGATGATAAGATACGCGACTATAAGTCAAAAATAAATGAAATAATGCTCAGTATCCCCAATATCCCTTCTGACATGACGCCTATAGGCAAGGATGAAAATGACAATCCGGTTGTAAGGGTAGTTGGAGAGCCAAGAGAATTTACGTTCACTCCAAAGCCTCACTGGGAGATAGGGGAGGCGCTGGATATACTCGACTTTGAGAGAGGAACAAAGATAGCAGGCCAGGGCTTTACAGTCTATAAAGGCATGGGCGCGAAACTTGAAAGAGCTCTCATAAACTTCATGCTTGATGTACACGCCGATCAGGGTTATCTCGAAGTTCTGCCGCCTGTGCTTATCAATGAAAAAGCCATGACCGGCACAGGGCAGCTGCCAAAGTTCAAAGATGACATGTATGTATGCAGCGCTGACGGCTATTATCTTGCACCGACCGCGGAAGTCCCGGTGACCAACCTCTTCATGGACGAGTATGTAGAAAATCTGCCGGTATTACTTACAGCATATACCGCCTGCTTCAGGCGTGAGGCGGGGAAACATGGTCAGGATACAAGAGGCATCATCCGCCAGCACCAGTTCAACAAGGTTGAGCTTGTCAAATTCGTGAAGCCAGAAACATCCTATGAAGAACTCGAAAAACTCACCCTCGATGCTGAGGAGATTCTCAAACTCCTGAAGATACCATATCGCGTCATAAGCCTTTGCACTGGCGACATAGGGTTCTCGGCGGCCAGGACTTACGACATAGAGGTATGGGTACCCGCACAGAAAAAGTACCGGGAGATCTCCTCGTGCTCGAATTTTGAGAACTTCCAGGCAAGGAGAGCCAATATCCGTTTCAGAACCCCTGAAGGTCCTCAGTTCGTCCACACGCTTAACGGTTCAGGCCTTGCTGTCGGCAGGACCGTCGTTGCGATACTGGAGAACTACCAGCGTGAGGACGGCAGCGTAGAGATTCCGGAAGTCCTCAGGCCGTACATGAGAGGGGCCGAAGAAATCTGCAAAGTTTGAGCTTGTGGATTACTTTTAAAAAAACCATATAATCCGGAATTCGATGAGAAAACCGGCAGCTCGTCAATTACTTCGAGGAACGCTCTTAGGAGTAAATCCTTGCCTGTATAAAGTAATTAACGGGCTCCCTTACTTTCTCTTTTTCCAGTACTTATTTTTTCATATATTCAGCCTTATTCATGATTTCCTGCGTTTCTTCTGCAAATCTTATCAAGGAGAAGGATATTGTCAAGCATGAGAGAACCGCTCCAGCCAAGAGGAATGGCCCATGCTGGTTTTCCTGTAGACTTGTCCACCTGTTCAGGGAGAAGCCCTGTGCTTGTTGCTCCGGCCAGAGCCCATCTCAGGCATTTAACCCCTTCATCGGTCAATTTTTTCACATCTTCGGCATAAGGTCCCTCTTTTCCATTGGGGAGATCGAGGACAAAGGCAAACATAGCCTCCGAAAGCCAGAGAGTGGTTATTATCCAGGGATTTCCGTCGATGTAACTGTCATTTTCGTAACGTTTGATTCCATTACCCGCATTGATAGGAATTGAGAGCTTTTTCTGGATATTTTCTATCAGGAAAAGAATCATATCCCTTTCCACAGGGTCTTTCGGGGAGAGCATTCCAAAGGGCATATAAGCTCCAAGGACGCTTGCATCAATCGTTTTATCCAGTTTTTCATTAATGATTCCTTTTGCAAAATAGCCTTCCTGAAGCCAGAACCGGTCAATTGTAGCCTGCTTGATGAACTCCGCCCTTTTCTTCCAGCGTCTTGCCATGCCAGACTCACCGTTTTCTTCCGCAAGGTGAGAGGCGCCCATGAGCCCTGCATAGATCGAGGCATTGGTATAGGTGAAAACGCCGTAATAAGTCTCCCACAGGTCCATACAGCTTTCATGCAGCCCGGACTTGGTCCTCTTCATCAGGTATTCGGCAGCCCTGAGCACGGAGACCCAGACCTCTTCCAGAAATTCAACCTTTTTGAGGCCTTCGAGAATCCTGTAATACACATCCATGGCATGGAGTGTGGACCCGGTCTCGTCTATCTGGGTTGAATAGTCAAAATTACCCCAGGAAGGAGCTATGTCTCCGTTGAGCCAGTAACGCTGGAACCATGAACCATCGGGGAGCTGGGCCCGGATACACCACTTGAAAAATCTGTCACAATACTCGGGATATCCGGAATGCTTGAGAGCAAGCACAACCTCAGAGGTATCCCTGTTCCAGCAAAACCCGTATCCTCCGCATTTCTCGAAATTGGAGTCAAACTCCGGAGCAGCCACGAAAGACCCATATTCACGGTCGTTCAGGAGATAAAGCATGAGAAGAGCCCGGTTATATGCATTGAATAACTCCTGGCGCAGGTTATTATGCCCTTCAAGTCCTGGCATCTTGAGCACGTGTTTTTTTGATAGCCACATCACCCAGTGTTCCCGTGTCTTTTCAAAGATGTGTTCCAGGGGCATTTTGGATAACTCATACATTCTTTTATACAGGAGGCTCCGGGAAGATGCAGCTCCAATAAAGATTACAAACTCATTTGCCCCGTCAGCTTCCAGTTCAAGGTCCCAGCCAGCAGCGTTGTTGATATTCCCTATATCTTCCTTGTTACGCTGCAGCTTTCCGTCTTCCATATCGTATTTGGAATTTGTCCACCATATGGTATCCATTGCCTTTCCGATCTGCCATTCCGTAAACTCCGGCAGGGCATAGATTCCTATATAGTAATTTTGCCAGTACTGTGCAAGCAGGCGAGCTTCCGTATCGCAAAATCCGGAGTTTTTCTTGGAAGTTTCCCCTACGTTTAAATTCGAATAGTAAAAGAATTTTCCCGACATCTTTTGCTGGGACTGCACCTTAAACCTGCGGATAAGGACGGGCACTTCAGGATGCACAAGGTCAAGAATCGAGATCCTTATTCCGGAGTCGTGGTAGAGTTTTGTGGATACGATATTTGTATCCTCTATGTAGTTCTGAATAGAATGCCAATCATTATCGTTTGTCCAGAGAAGTTTTTCCCCTGTATGGATACAGGCAAGGGATTCTTCTACGTGCTGGGCATGGTCTCTGCGAGGATAAAATAAGCCTAAAATATCTCCCTTTCTGCCCATTGTCACAAGCAGTTCGTCATTTCCGAGAATGACATTCGGTTGTCTTATCACCGTGTGTCCCCTCTTAGCTGGTATTCCTGGCTTGCGCTGGAGGGAGCCAGTGAGATTACATGTTCGCAGAAATTCTTTCCTGTGGCTTTACAGCTGACTTCCCTCACACTTATGTTCTTCCCAAAATACTCGGTCAGGTAACCCGCAAAGTATCCGCTCATGAAAGCACATACCGGCTGGTCCGATGCTCCGTAAACATCGGCTATAAACGAGTCTTTAACAATGATTTTTCCTTCGTAGGTTTCGGGGTTACAGTCAATTTCCAGGATTCCCCAGCCCACAGCTCTGTACAACTCTGCAAGCATGCTTGCGAAATTGCTGTTATTAATAGGCATTATACTCTTGAAATATTTTGCAGCATGACTTCCTCCCCGCAGTCCGGATAGGGTAAGAAGCCCTTCTGCATGTGGCACACTCTGATTAAGAGTTTTGATGATATCAACAATTGTGAGTGCCCTTGCCATAACTCCCCTGACACCTATGACATTCAGGGGGAAATCAACAGAGTAAATCATCCCGAATTCTGAAATCCCGTGTTCCACTGCAATTACAACTTCCAGTTCTCCTATTTTTCGAGCAAGATTCTCTATATCCATATCTTTCTTAAGCTCTGTAAATATGGAGTATTCTCCAGTCTCCTGTGTAATGTTGTCAATGTGACCAAACATAACGAATGCATTCTCTTTTTCAAGAAAATCAGTTATTAAGGATAAAGAACCAGGCTCTTTCGAATAAGTAACCTTGAACCATACAATCTGCGAATCTTCATTAAATCCTGCAAACATGCATAAGTCCCTAACCATGTGACTCAAACTCCCATGAACCTATATGTATACATTTCATTAAGTTATTGCGTTAAGCTCCTGAATACACGAGCCTTGAAGTCCATAAGTACTGCCATGAAGTTTACTGCCGCCTCGAAGGGTGTGGAGTGGACACTGAAATAAGAATGCACGTCTCCATCCCCGAGCCACTTGGTGCACATATAGTAATAGTGGTCCGAAGTCAACAGGTGCTTCCATATACGCAGGATTTCGGGGTCTCCTGTTTTTTTCACAAAAGGCTCAAGCAATTTCATCTCTTCAAAACAACGCCTTTGCATATCGTTTCCAAGCCATGCGCTGGTATCGCGTTCCATATCAGCCCAGGAAATCGTCGAAAAGTCTCCAATATCGATCTCGGCTACAGGGGAATATTTTCTGGCAACCTCTACAGGAGTGCTGAATTCCAGACCGTTTTTGAGGACTTCTGCAGGCAGTTTTTCCAGGAAATTAAAAATTCCGGTTTCTTCCCACTGGTGTTCTCCGAACGTCTCGTAGTCCATAAAAACATTGATACAATCCTCCTTAACCCCTGAAGCCCACGAGGCCCATTTCTCCGCAGTAAGTGGATATCCTTCCCACCACCTTGCCGAAAAACGGTACCCTATGTCGTCACTCAGCTTGTAGTTCCTGAAGAGAATGGGTAACCCTGAGTCTTTTGCCTTATAAAGTACGTTAGGAGACCTCCCCTCAAGCATATGGTCTGCACCTTCCGTAAGAATTGCCTTATAACCCAGCTCGGAAGCTACCTTTGCTATGGAGTTATTGTAAAGAAGTTCTGTGTTTCTGAATACCTGAGGTTTAACTCCAAGGAGGTCGAAAACCATTTCTTGGTGTTCCTTCACTTCTTCAATAAATTCTGTTTTGTCATCAAAAAGGCTTGAGAGAGAATGATAACAGGTCTCATCCAGAAACTCCACAGCCCCTGTTTCTGCCATTTGCCGGAAACTCTCAAGCACCTCCTTTCCCCAGAGTTCGCATTGTTCGAGCAGTGTGCCAGTAATCGAAAGGGAAAACCTGAACTCTCCTTTATGCTCGTCGAGAGAGTCCAGAAGAGCCCTGTTTGTAGGGATGTAGCATTTATGGGCCACTCTTTCAAAAATCTCCCTGTTGCTTCTTTCATCAAAGTAGCGGAAAAAACCAGACCTGTCATCAGGCCAGAACCTGCGCAGCCTGAAAGGCTGATGCACCTGAAAGTACATGCAGAGAGAGGTCATGCCCCTTCCTCCAGAACGGCTCTTCTTAAATCAGAGAGAATGGAAAAGTAGTTCACAGCCCTTTCAGACCCTTCCCGGGCGTTTCCAGCATTCATTGAAAAAAGGATTTCACTCTGCTGGAGGTAGCCGAAAAGATGCTTCAACTTTTGGTAATTCGGTTTTTCTTTAATTTCTGCAAGTTCTTCCCCTACCCTTACCAGTTCTCTCAGGTAGAGTTGCTGCGCATGATTTCCGACAGCATTGTGCATTCCGTAACGGATTGTCTGTTCTGTCCCAAGGGTAGAAAGTCTCAAAGGACTGAACCTGCTTACTGCTTCCGAAGGTGTGATCATTTCAATGCCCCGGCTCTTCAGGGCTTCCGGAAAAGCCCGTATAAAATCGGCTATCATGCTCTTGCTCCTGTGGTGAAGGCAGAGGCTTGTGTAATTTAAATAAAGGGTCAGGACATCCCCTTCCATGCCTGCAATCCAGTCTGCGAACTTTTCCGGGATCAGAGGATAACCTTCCCAGTTTTTTTCGGAAAAGCGCAGTTCAAGGTCTTCACTGAGGTTTATATGCCTGAGAAGAGTCGGAAGGTGGTTTTCAAAAACACGGACAGGATCGCATCCATCCAGAATGTTTCTTGACCCTTCGGCAATAAGGCACCTGAAACTCATATCTGCAAGTATACTTCCTACTCTTTCCGTGTACAGAAGTTCTGTGTTCACGAAAGTCCTGGGATTTACTCCTAACAGTTCCCTGAGCATTTCCCTGTAACTCATTACTTCCTCTTTAAACCAGGAAAGGTCAGGATAAAGGGCACTCAGGGAATGGTAACTGCAGCTTCCTGTAAACTCTACCCTTCGACTCTCCGAAAGTTCCCTGAAAGATTCAAGAAGTTCAGGGTCCCACCTGCACTGTTCCAGGAAAGGACCTGAAAGGTCAAAGGCATAGCTTCCCCCCCTTTCAATGGATTCTAGAAAAAAATCATTAAGGCGCAGAAATTCTCTCCCTGTTTTCAAGAGCCTTGAAAAAATTTGATTTCGGTCAAAATACCTGTCCATTTCAGGCACTCCGGAAAAACCCTCCACAGGCCAGTACCATTTGGGACTGTAAGGCAGATGTACTCCCAGACACATGCACACGGCTTTCATAACAAAAGAATCTTGTGCGGAAACCTACTAAAAACTATTGTTTCTTTCAGTCTTTTGCCTAATAACGGAATTATTGATCAGATTCAAAAAAGCTGATTCCTGGTTAATTGGGGGGATCTAAGCCGGAACCCGGAGAAGGAATTTCTCAGTTATCTCTTCCTGCGCCGTAAGGGGGTTAGGGCCTGCCTGCCAACCAGATAAAAAACAACTTACAAGCCAGTAACGCAATTAAGAGAGATAGTATATTGAAGGAATTCCTGCGTAGATCGTAGCAATATACAGACAACAGGGTGACGGCTCCCGCCAATGAATTGGCAGGCATCTAAGGGATTGCACCTATGCTATACCGCCCTAGAGCAAATAATGTTTGTCTCGCCAACACCGTT
>NZ_JJQL01000036.1:0-31522 GCF_000979975.1 Methanosarcina sp. 1.H.A.2.2 | reverse complement strand
TCCAGAACAAAACTTGACAATAGAGTATAGGTTTGAAAGTTTAAAAACGTTGCCAATAAGCGTATTATTGAAGAGTTGACGGCTGTATCTCGCCATTAAAATGACAGGGATTAGCCTTAGACGCTCCTAAAAAGAAAGAGGGGATGAAGTAATCATCCCATCATGAATCTGGTAAGGCTGCCGTAAGCTTCTGCGATTTCATTCAAGGAAAGGGAAAGCTCGAAATTCTTGCCTTTGATTTCAAGGGTTTCGCCTCCCACTTTGCCGATTACTGCATGGGGCACGCCTTTAAGAAGTTCCTGTACAGCTTCAGGCTCGGGAGTTGCAAGCAGTGCCCTTGCGGGAGCTTCTGAGAACAGGAATTCTTCCGCCTGCGTTTCTCCTGCAGCTTCGCTGAGGTCTACTTTTCCGCCCAGATTTCTGCACATCTTTGCAAGCCCTGCACCGATCCCTCCAAGGGAAAGGTCATGTGCAGAACTTAGTTTTCCGCTTTTAACAGCTTCGATTATGGCTTTTATAACGTCAGGGGCATTCTCCGGGACTGCAGGGACCTTTCCGGCATTTTCAGAGCCCATGCAGGCATAGTATTCGGAGCCTCCCATTTCAGGGATTGTCTCTCCTACAAGGATAATGCTGTCTCCGGTATTCGCAAAGAAACTTGATGGGAGAGGCGTTTCGAGATCCACTTTCCCTATCATTCCTATCGAGGGGGTAGGAGGTATTGCAGTTTTGAACTCATCGCTCTCGTTATAGAGAGAAACGTTCCCTCCGACTACCGGGATTGAAAACCTTCTGGCTTCGTCTCCAAGCCCGAGTACGGCGTTTTTGAACTGCCAGTAGATTTCAGGGCGCTCAGGATTTCCAAAGTTAAGGCAGTTTACAATAGCCAGGCCCTCTGCACCTTTTACTGCAAGATTCATGGCGTTTTCGAGAATTGCAGTCTTTCCTCCGGTATAGGGGTCAAGAAGAGTGGCTCTGGGCTGGCAACCGCAGGAAAGTGCAATTCCTTTTGTATCGGTAATCCTGAGCACTCCGGAATCTTCTCCGGGCTTGACAACGGTTCTTAGCTGAACCTCGTGGTCATACTGCCTGTAGATCCATTCCTTTGAGGCAATGTTGTAGGAAGACAGGACCTTCAGGAAAACCGCTTTAAGGTCTTCTGGAGTTTCCGGTTTTTTGCCTTCTTCCCTTCGTGTGGGGGCTTCTACGAGACTCGCGCAGGTCGGAGCTCCTCCGGTCAGAAAACCAATTGGAATGTCGGCAACGATTTCCCCTCTGAACTCAACTGTATATGTGGGCTCTTCTGTAAGGTATCCGATCACAGCCCCATTCAGGTCATATTTCTGGACCAGGGCAAGTATTGCATCGACATCTTCAGGAGCCACTTCGAAGAGCATGCGCTCCTGGGACTCGGCAAGCAGGATTTCATATGCATTCATGTTAGGTTCGCGCTGCGGAACCGCATCTGCAATAATGCGTGCTCCCAGTCCGCCCTTTACAGCCAGTTCCGAGCTTGCCCCCCCAAGGCCTGCAGCACCAAGGTCTTTGCAGGATTTTACATATCCTTTTCCTATGGCTTCCAGGGTCATTTCCATGACAAGCTTTTCTGTGTATGGGTCTCCGACCTGGACGCTCGGGCGGTCGTCGGCTTCAGCTGATTCGGAAAGATCTCTGGAAGCAAAGGAAGCTCCACCAAGTCCATCTTTTCCAGTGCCAGAACCTGCAAGCACGAGCTTGTTTCCGGCTTTCTGGGAGCGGGCGGTCATTACTTCTTCTTCCTTGCAGAGCCCGACTGCAACAACATTTACCAGCGGGTTTCCGCTGTATCTTCGGTCAAAAAACGTCTCGCCATTGATAACGGGCACTCCTATGCAGTTCCCGTACCCTGCGATTCCTTTAATGATCTGCTCGAAAAGGAAGAGGTTTTTCGGAGTGTCCAGAGGCCCGAAATAAAGCGGGTCCATAAGGGCTATCGGACGGGCTCCCATGGATATAATATCCCTCACGATCCCTCCCACACCGGTAGCTGCCCCGTTATATGGATCTACATATGAAGGGTGGTTGTGGCTTTCCATGCCTATGGCAAGCACATATTCGTCATCGAATTTAATGATTGCAGCATCATCTCCGGGACCGATAAGAACGTTTTCGCCCGTGGTTGTGAAGGTTTTCAGGAGATGGGCACTTGAGCGGTAGGAACAGTGTTCACTCCACATATTCAAAAAACAGCCCTGCTCTACCAGGGTAGGCTCTCTCCCAAGTTCTTTTTTAATAATCTTCAGGTCTTCTTCAGGTAACATTGCCTTGCCTCTGATTCTTAAGCCTCATTTGGATGCCGAAGCTTTAGTTTCTTATAATTTCCCTGAAATATCAGGGGTTTCAATGTAGCGTTAATGTAGCATTAATAGACTATGCGGACATAAAGGGACAGGGATTAGATAAATATTTCTTTAAGCCGGAGAGGAAAAAGGTTCTGCAAAATAAGTAGCTGTCAGCCATAAACACTGTAAAGTATTGAGATGAAGAGGAAAGAATCAATCGCTGGGTAAATAAAAAGTGGAGAATCGGCGGAGATGTTCATGCCCCAATGGAAAACAAACTCAAATTTCATATGAGAATGAGAGGAAAGAACAGGTCGAATGTCCCTGAGAAACCAGAACATCAGAGACGAGTCTTTTATCGACTGCTGGTACTGACAGAAATGCAAAATAAAGTTGGAAATAAGAATTCATTTGGGAGATACTTTTAAAGAAATAGGTGTCAAATTAGATAAGGGATTTTAAGAGCTAATTTGCGATCCTTCTGTCAAAACAATCCCTTCGGACGAACTATTATATAGCCTAAGGGATGATATTATACTGTCTGTACCTGCAGAACTTCTTTCTGCATGGCTGCCTGCCTTACCGGATTTGTCACTCATGGGGATTTGGGAGTGGCAGATTAAGGAGAGGCAGAGAAAACTTAAAAAACGTTCTGAATTTCTGCCGTAAACCGGTTTTTTGGGGGCACACAGGTCATACCCGTAAGGGGATGGCAGAGGGGACCATACAAATGTTTTCCTTAAGGCTGAGCTCTCAAAAAAGAACCCGGATGCTGAACAGAAGCTGCCTGAGCTTCCGGGAAGGGGTATGGGCGGCATAAAATAAAAGGAGTGGTAAAAGATGTTATTCATGGACGTTAGTACCTGGGACCCTTCGGATCGCGATAAGATCCTTGAACACTTTAAGAAACTGGAAATTCCTGACGGAATTGATGTTATCAACCAGTGGGTTGACCTTTCCGGAAACCGCTATTACATTCTTTATGAAGCAGAAAGTTCCGAGGCTTACGGAGCCTTCAATCTGCCCTGGTCCGATATCTGCATGATTGACAGTGTCCCTGTAATGGAAGCTTCCGAATTCATGCAGCTTCTGCCCAAGTACAAAAAGTAAGCTGCAAAGATTATACATCAGTTTACTTAAAGGAACTCGGTGAGCCAGCTGATTAAGGCTCATCGAAAATCTTTATTTTATAGTTTCTGTTTTTGCTTCGTCTGTAAGGTCTTTAGTTTTCAACCTTTTAACCTTAAAATCTTTAACACCGGACTTCGTCTGTCAGATCTTTAGTTTTCAACTTTTTAACCTTAAAATCTTTAACACCGGACCTTTTAACACTCAACGTTCAGCTTTAACATTCAGCTTTAACATTCAGCTTTAACATTCAGCTTTAACATTCAGCTTTAACATTCAGGTTTTTAACAGTACTGTTTTTGTCTCCATATATTCAGAAAGAGCATCAGGTCCGTTTTCTCTTCCAAAACCACTCTCCTTAACTCCCCCGAAAGGAACTTCGGAGGCTACCTTCATGTGCTGGTTGACCCATATAATCCCTGCATTTAACTGTTCACACCCTGCTCGTGCCCGGTCTAAATCTTTTGTCCAGATAGACGCACCAAGCCCGTAACTGGTACGGTTTGCCTCCTCTATTGCCTCATCCAGATCTTTTACCGTCACCACGGGCAATAAAGGACCAAAAACCTCTTCTTTCAAAAGTCTGGAGTCTCCGGGTACGTCTGAAACAAGGGTAGGTTCAAAGAAGTAACCTTTATCAGAACCTTTGAATGCAGGTACTTTTCCTCCGGTAATTATCCTGCCTGCATCCTTCTCCTCGATTTCGGCTGCAAGCTCTTTTATATATTCCCATTGATGGCGATTGTTAAGAGGTCCTATACTGGTATTTTTGTCCAGCCCATTTCCGATTCTTAAGCTCCGAATGCCTGTTTCAAGCTTTTTTATGAATTCTTCAGCTATGGATTCAAAAACATACAGCCTCTTGACAGCGGTACAGGTCTGACCACAGTTGTAAAACCTCCCTCTCAGGGCTCCGGCAGCAGCACTTTCGAGATCGGCATCGTCACACACAAGCATAGGGTCACTTCCCCCCAGCTCAAGAGTAACCCTTTTCATCCTGCTGGCTGCAAGTTCAGCTACTCGTTTTCCGGTTCTGGATTCTCCTGTAAAAGATATTTTTCTTACATCCGGACTGCGAACAAGACTTTCTCCTACTGTCTCCCCCGGCCCTGTAACCACATTCAGCACACCTGCAGGCAGCCCGGCTTCACCAAGGATCGAAGCTAGAGAAAGGTTTGTAAGGGGAGTGTTACTTGCCGGCTTGAGCACAAGAGTATTCCCGGAAATCAGAGCAGGGGCAATTTTCCAGCCCATAATCAGAGCAGGCATATTCCAGGGAATTATAGCTGCACAGACCCCGAGAGGTTTTTTTACGGCAAAAGCATACCCATTTCCCGGGACCGGAATGAAGTCTCCTCGTAGACTGCCTGCAAGTCCGCAGTAATATTCAAGGACGTTGGCAAAACCTTCTATTTCGTTTCTGGCTTCTGCAAGAGGCTTTCCCTGTTCCTGCGTAAGCAGGGCCGCAAGCTCATCCTTCCTCTGCCGGACAATTCCTGCAGCCCTGTAAAGAACCCCTCCCCTCTGCTGTGGAGATGTGGAAGCCCAGCCCGCGGAAGCTGATGAAGCAGCTTCAACCGCCGCAGCTACGTCCTCTTCTGTGCCCCGGGGAACCTGTTCGAGAAGTTCACCTGTTGCAGGATTTTTCACATCAAAAAACTCGCTGCCACATGCGTCTACAGCTTTTCCGTTGATCTGCATTTTCATAGCTACCATTATTTGCAAAGACCTATTTTAAGCTAACAAAGAGTTTTATATCTATAAATTAATAGTTTGGAAGTGTAATGCAAAGAATATAGTGAGAGTTAAACGAAAAACAAATTCCCGTTCGACAGAAATATAAGTATATTTACGAATTGCATAGTATCAATACAGGATCGTCTGACATACTCAAAAAACGGGATTTATGGACCACTTCGTATAAAAATACATTAGTGTTTAGAGACTCTTCCGGAGAATAGAAGTGGGACTCCAGATGGGCTTGTATGGGGATAAAGATACTTCAGAAACGGCATTTTCCAGGATATAACGTGTGAGTTTACTTTACGAACTGCAATTTTTCAGTAGCTAAAAGAATGAATATCACAGGCAGGTACAGAGAACAGTGTCAGATTACCTTCAAGTAATTCTATGGTTTTTTCTTATAGAGATCCTGGGTCTGATTGCGATTCCACTTGCTGGAAATGCTGGAAACAGGCTGGCTGACAGGGGTATTTCAGCAGCAAAACCTCTGGGAATTATACTTGTCGCCTATTTTTCCTGGATCTTTTCTTACATATGGGGCTTTAACCGTAACACAATCCTGATCTCATTCCTTGTTCTTTGCCTGCTGTCAATTGGCCTTTATCGGAAACAGAAGATTTTTCCCGAAAGAAAGGTTCTGCTCGTCAATGAACTCGTGTTCCTCGCAGGGTTCTTATTTTTCTTACTTGTACGCGTGCACCTTCCGGAAATATACATGCACGAGAAATTTATGGACTTTGCTTTTTTAAATGCAGTAATAAAGACTTCCTCTTTTCCTCCGGCAGATCCCTGGTTTGCGGGCGGGTTTCTGGATTTTTACTATTATTTCGGGTATCTTTCCGTGGGTGCTCTGGGAAAACTCAGTGCTGTCAAACCTACCATACTTTTTAACCTGGCAGTTGCACTTACTTTTGCTCTTTCCTTCAACATCTTTTTCGGCATCGGGTATAACCTGACTCATGGGAAAATAAGGTATGGACTCCTTACTGCGGGATCCGGGATGCTGCTTGGAAATTTGCAGGGACTTATAGAATTCGTATCCATGTATGTCCTCAAGGAGCAGGTTACAAGGGGATACTACTGGAGCAGTTCGAGGGTTATTCCTTTTACGATAAACGAGTTCCCGTATTTCAGTTTCATACATGGGGACCTGCACTCTCATATGCTTGCAATCCCGTTTCAGTTGCTTGTGCTTGTATTTCTCCTGAATATATATTTAAGGAAAAGTGAGAACTCAATCTTTGAAAATAACCTGGCATTTATTACATTATCAATATCTCTGGGTTTTTTATTCCCATCCAATTCCTGGGACTTTCCGGTGTACTTCGGCCTGGCACTTTTTATCATCTTTGCATTTTATTACGGGCGTTATATTCATAATAGAAATTTATTCGGTTCTGTTGCTGAATTTTCCAAATCAGTCATTCTTGTATCGGTCTTCAGCTTTCTGCCATATTTGCCCTTTTACCTGTCCTTTAGCCCTCAGGCGGCAGGAGGATTTGATTTTGTTGTGCCGGAACTCAGGACAACGATTGATAAATTCCTTATCCTTTTCGGACTTTTCCTGTTTTTGATCTTCTCTTTCCTTGTAACTCGCCTGGACTCCAGGCGAAAAATCGGATTTTTTATCCTTTTTGCCGGAGCCTCAACACTGCTTTCTGCGGCATGGTCTATTCCCCTGCTTGCGGTTCTTTTTCCCCTGCTTGCACTTTCCCTGTTTTTATTCCTGAAGGATCTTCCGGAAAGAAGCGCGACAGGATTTGTATTTCTTCTAATAGCAACAGCTGCCTTCATTGCCCTTCTCTGCGAAATTATTTACCTTGATGACCCCATTTCAGGCGATTTTGCCCGTATGAACACGGTTTTCAAATTTTATATGCATTTATGGATTTTCCTTGCTATTGCAGCCTCTTGTTCGTACTATGAACTTCGTTCCTTTTACGGGAGCAGGTCCGGAAATAGAATGCTTTTGAAGGGAGCCTATGTAAAAAAAGTATGGGCAGCTGTACTTGTGCTACTGGTTATTTCCTGTGCCTTTTTTCCTGTAGTATCAACCATTACAAGAATAATTGATATGAATGCCGAGCCTGCCCTTGACGGAATGGAATACATGAAGGAACTGGACAGGGGAGATTACAATGCTATACAATGGATGCAGGAAAATGTTGAAGGCTCTCCGGTAGTTCTTGAAGCTTCTGAAGATGATAGCAGTTACAGTTATACATCCAGGGTCTCTGCAAATACCGGGCTCCCTACAGTTATCGGGTGGGCAAGGCACGAGCGGTTCTGGGGAAGAAACCACAAAGAAGTAGGAAAGAGAATCACAGATGTTCGTTCAATTTATTCCACTGGCGATGAAAAGAAAACCCTGGAGCTTATGGATAAATATAACGTAAGCTATGTGTATATCGGTAAGCTTGAACGGCAGATGTATTCCATAAAACTGGATAAATTTGAGAATGAAACATATTTTGAACCGGTTTACCGGGATACAGTCACAATATATAAATTAAAGAAGAGCCCATAAAAATGGATCTTATAGTTGTCGGTTATTAGTTGTCCGTTATTAGTTGTCCGTTATTAGTTGTCCGTTATTAGTTGTCCGTTATTAGTTGTCCGTTATTAGTTGTCCGTTGTTATTTGTCCGTTATTATAGTTGTCCGTTTTCAGAGAAAAACTGGCTCAGGCAAAAAAAATTGCTGTTTAGACCAAATATATCATTTATTTCAGTATTCTAAACATTGTTTCATAAATACTTTTCATAAATATGCTTCAAAACAGGTTTTACAAATACGTTTTATAAATACGTTTTATAAATCGAATTTATTCAAATATGTGAAAATACATGTGAATTCAGTAAGCATAAAAGCCTATTAATTTATCATAAACATTAAGAGGTTGTTCGTATAACCAGCATATCGGTAGTTCTGCCCGCTTACAATGAAGCCGCCAGAATAGAAAATACGGTCTCGATAACAGCAGAGACTCTTTCAAAGATAACGGATTCTTTTGAGATCATCATAGCAGAGGATGGGAGCACGGACGGTACGGACCGGATAGCTTCAAGGCTTTCGGGACAGTACTCTTATGTCAAACACCTGCATTCCGATGAGCGACAGGGCAGGGGGAGAGCCCTGAACAGAGCTTTTAAGACAGCCTCAGGAGAGGTGCTCTGCTATATTGATGTGGATCTTGCAACAGATATGAGCTATCTGGAAAAACTGGTCAGAGCCGTAAGTACGGATGGCTATGACTTTGCCACCGGTTCGAGAATAATGCCCGAAAGCGATGCAAAAAGACCTTTCAAGCGGGAGTTTGCAAGCAGAGGATACAACTCCCTTGTACGGCTATTTTTGCATTCAAAACTCTATGACCACCAGTGCGGTTTTAAGGCTTTCAGGAGAGGGGCTCTCTTTGAGTTGCTCGATGAAATTGAGAATCAGCACTGGTTCTGGGACACTGAATTGCTGGTAAGAGCTCAGCACCGGGGATACAGGGTTCTGGAGTTCCCTGTCTACTGGAGGCACGGAGGGTCAAGCAAGGTCAATTTCGCAAAGGATATTCTTGGAATGGGGTCTGAGGTTTTCCGCCTCTGGTGGGAACTCTTTTTACCGGGTATTTTTTCAGGGAAAGGGAAAATTTTTTTAACAGCATTTCTTGCACTTATAATTCTCGCACTTGCTGCAACCTTTCTGGGAGCTTCAGATGTTCTGGAAAATATCAAGCAGGTGTCTCCGGGCACCCTGGCTCTTGCTTCTCTTGTTTACTGTGTTTCCTGGCCTCTCCGGGGAATCCGTTTCCAGCAGATCCTTAAAAGACTCGGAAACCATTATGGGCTTAGATTTCTTACAGGTAGTATTTTCATCAGTCAATCTGCAAATGTGATCCTTCCTGCAAGGATAGGAGACCTGAGCAGGATGTATATCCTGAAAAAAAGTAAGGACCTTGCCTTTACAACGAGCCTTTCCTCCCTGACCGTAGAAAGGGTCTTTGACATAATTGCAATTACATTCATTGCCGCACTTGCTTCTTCAGGTGTAGCTGCCAGGTTTGAACTTGCTTCCTGGATGGAGTCCCTTATTAAGTTTTCAGGGGTTGCAGTTCTCCTTTTCTTTGCAGCCCTCTTTGCATTATCTTTCAGGGAAAGCCGCATGAAAAAGGGAGTTAAGGAAAAGGCTTCGGCAAGTTATTCCAGCGAACATGTTAATAAAATAAAGGAATTTGCATCCACGTTTATCCACCAGATGAGCGTAGTTGCTGTCCGGCCCGGAGCTTTTCTTGCAGTGGTTGCCTCCTCTCTTCTGATATGGGGTATGGATATCCTTACCTGCTTTCTGGTCCTGAAAGCCTTTCCGACAGCCGGGGTAGATATGTCTTCAGCATTCACCATATCTCTGATCTTCCTGGCAGTAGCCCTCGGAAACATTGCAAAAACGTTCCCTATTACTCCCGGAGCTATAGGGACATATGAGGTTGCCCTTACTGCAGTGTTCGGGCTTGGAGGAATCAGGCCGGAACTCGGGTTTACGGTCGCTGTACTTGATCACATAATAAAGAACTCGATCACATTGATTGGAGGCGGGTTCGCCCTATCGGGACTCGGGCTCAGGTGGAAAGAGGTCCTTTCAACGAGTACCGATACGCTGAAAGGGATGTGACAGCCTGAAAAGAAAAATCAGCAAAAATGTGGCCGGTAAAATTCTTCAAGATTGAAAAAAGCGCAAAAATGTCTGAGTGGAAGAAATGTCTGAGAAAAAAATAATCGAAGTCCGGGATGCTTATTCCCTTCCGGAAGATGTGCTCGAGGCTGTTCACACGGCACTGAATGAAGACGTAGAAGAAATCGTAAGTCTGTTCAAGGTTCTTGCAGATCCGACCCGCTTGAGAATTCTTAAAGCTCTCGAAGTCCAGAGCCTCTGCGTCTGTGTCCTTGTTGAAGCTACGGACCAGAAGCACTCTGCCCTTTCTTACCACCTCAAGCTCTTAAAGGAAGCAGGGCTCGTTGATTCAAGGAGAGAACGCAGTTTCCAGATCTACGACCTTACGGAATTTGGAACCCTGCTCCTGAAGCACATTGAAAAACACTTTGAAAAAAGTTAACTGAAGGAATTGAGGGACTTTTTACCATTTAATAAGTCTGGAGACCCTCAACACTCACAATTAATACTATCTGTATGTGGATTCGTATCCCGGAAGGATAAAATTAGATTTTTTCGTTTGAGGATACCGTAGTTAGCTTTGAGAATTTCACTCCTTTAAGGGACATTATAGCTTCAGCAAGCTCTTTAATTTCTTCGCCGTCCCCATCCAGAACGATTACTTCAAAACAGTTATCGTGATCCAGGTGGATGTGCACGGAGGACTTAATCAGGGGAGAGTAGTGGTGCTGGATATCTGCAAGGGCGTTTGAAAGCCCGCGCTTTGTGTGGTCATATATAACAGCAACAGTCCCGACACGATGACCTTTAATGTCGCCCATCCACTCGTAGTAAGAAATGTAACTCCTGATGGCGTCCCTTATGCCTTCCGAACGGGAAGAGTAACCTCTTTTTTCAATAATCTCATCAAATTTACTAAGAAGGGTGTCGGGCAGGGAGACCCCTATCCTCATAAGTTCTGTTTCCATCGTATCACCAAGTAATTTGCAATTTATCCGAAAGATAATACATTAAGTTATTGTAAGTATTACTATATATGTTTTATTCACTTGTTCATTAATATAAAAGAGTCGTACTCATATGTTAATTCATCCCTCAGTATATTAATGTTTGGGAACTATAAAACTTAGCATATATGAAAGGGTCAAACCGGCCATAAAAAAATAACAGAGACAAAAATAAATAAAAAATAAAAACAAAAGGAAAAGAATTCAAAAAAAATAAATAATCAATAGTGTGTAAAAAAAATAATGCAGTTGGCGAGGAATAAAAACTAAACCAATCAAACCAAATAAATTAAAAGAAACAAGAGAATCAGGGATAGAGAATCAGGGAATAGAGAATCAGGGAATAAACAGTTTTATTTTCCTTTTAACTATCGATGTCCGTTATTCCCTATACTTCCAGTTAGTCATCATCCTTTTGACTTATCACTTTGCCCGCTCTTTACAGTTATCGTCTGTCCACAAGCCTCTTCGGTCTTCCTTTTATTTTGTACAGCTCAAGCCCGCGGGGATCCGTGAAGTTGAAAAGGATCTTGAAAGTACCGTCTTCATAAGCCCTGGAGAGGGGATGTTTATATTTAAGGAAAGAGTGGATGAAGTTTTCCATTATAAGGTCTCTGTCACAGGTATCGGGGTTTTCGCATTCCATACTGACCCTCAGTACGGTTTCTCCCTCATCTTCTCCGCCGTAAAGAAAAGCCTCATACTCTCCTGTCAGGTAGTCCATGTTCCCACTCTGGAAGACCCCCCTTTCTACATCAACGCGATTAAAAGGGGTTCCTTCAACCCATACTGTTTCTGCCTCTCTCTGGGGAGTGAGTATTTTCATGTGGGTCCTTCCGCAGGAGCACGTTTTGCGCGTAAGGACGACAGTTGTGTCTTCAGTATCATAATTTAAGAGAAGGTTGCCTGCTTTTGCTCCAACAGGCAGAAGCGTACTCAGGATAACTCTTCCACATTCCCCATCAGGCACGAAATTCTCAAGGTGCGGGTCGTAAACATCAAGATGGATAAAATCCTCAGGAACATGCAGCCCTGTAATTTCACTGCATTCCCCGCACATCGTCCCTTCCGTGCTCCCGTAGGTATTATACACAGGACAACCCCAGATTTCCGAGAGATAATTTCTTGATTCATCAGCAAAGGCTTCACCTCCCACAACCAGTTTGTTAATACCTGACTGCCGGGGGTCGATTCCCTCAGCCTGCATTCTGCGGGCAAGGTTCAGGAGCTTGAATACGCTGCCTACTATGCCTGTCGGCCTGTAGGCTTCAATAACACGCAGGGGAAAAGTGCACTTGCCCTCGGGGATAATGCTCATACCCAGCTGCCTGGCAGCAAGGGTCATGGTGTTTGCCCCCACATTCATGCCGTAGGCAGCACAGACCACGACCCTGTCTCCGAGCCCGAAACCCTGAGACCTGAAAATCCGGGCGTATTTTTCTGCATAGCGTTCCCAGTCCTCCCAGGTAAGGAAAAAACTCTTTGGGGTCCCACTCGTGCCACTGGTCTCATGAATGGTAAAAACATCTTCCCAGCCTACACTCCTGAACATAAAATCCTTCATATCAGGAGGCTGGTTTTCCCGGATAGTCTTTCCGGATATGATTGGAAGTTCAAGGAGGTCCTCATGGGCTTTGATGTTTCCAGGCTTTATCCCATGCTTTTCAAACCATTTTCTGTAAAAAGGAGAATTTTCAGCCGCATATTTTACCGTATATCGCACTCGTTCCTCGATGAGAGCGTCGAGTTCTCCCCTGTTCATGGTCTCGATTTCCGGATTAAAGTAAGATTTTGAGTTATCCAATATAAAACACCCCGGCTGTAGCCTTTAACCACGCAAAAATTTGTAAACCATATAAAACCTGTTTTTTATTGGTTTCAAATATGAATTTGGTCTTCAATCAAGAAACAGTTTTGGGCAGGTACACAGCCATGAGCAGGGGGCACATAAAGAATAAATACAGAGAGACCCTTATTTGTTTAAAACGAAAAAATAAATAATTCACACATTTCTTAACTTATTTGTCCCCAAAAGGCACAAGATATACGCCATCTGCCCTTTTTTGTCCTTTTAACAGCTCGCAGTGTCTCAGGAGAGCAAACTGGTTTTCGGTTTCCCGGGGAGATATCCCAAATTTTTCTGCAATTTCTTCCTTTTTTACCCCACCCCTGGAAACAATGAATTCATAAATGGCTTTTTGCAGGTCTGTAAGGCCATCAGTACCTTCAAGCCCGGCTTCTTCCCTGAAGATTTTTTTAGAACGGACTGCCCAGGGATTACATGCCTGAATTTTATGGTGACCCTCTATATAGCAATCCTCACAAAAAACCTGATCTCCTTCTTTGATACTGTCTTCTCCTGCCAGTTCACGCCCACAGACCGCACACGCGGCAGGACTGGTTATTTCTTCTGCCATCTTTTATCCCTCCGGAGTTTCAGACATCCAGTTCATCCAGAATTTTGAGAACAACTACTGACCCGTAAGCTACGGCAGGCCCTCCGGCCATCACTATTGCAGTGCTTACAGCCTCCAGAACCTCTTCACGGGTCGCTCCCAGCCTCACAGCCTCAGGAACGTGCTTCCAGAGACAGTACTCACAGCGCAGGGCAACTGCAATCCCTACCATCATCAGCTCTTTTGTCCTGGCGCTTAAAGCCCCGTCTTTGACGACTTCGGAATGGAGTCCCATAAGGGCGTTCATTACTTCAGGGAGTTGCCCGGCCATTGCTTCCAGCCTTTCGTTCATATCGATTTTTTCTGTCAACCTCTCACCTCTGAGTGCTTCAGCTCATAGATATAAATCATATGAAAAAATTTAAGAATCAAAAGGCACCATGTACATTTCTTCCCCCATTTTTCTCCACTTCAAAAGCTCACAGTGCCGCAGTATTGCAAACTGGTTCCTGGTTTCCTGTAAGGTGAGCTCGAAAAGCTTCGAGATCTTTTCGGGGGTAGCCCCTCCTTCCTCCAGGATAAAATTATAGATTTCTTTTTGCAGCTCGGTCAGTCCGTCGGTTCCTTCAAACCCATGCTGTTTTCTGAAAAGCTTTTTGGAACGCACTGCCACAGGGTCTGCAAACTTAATTTTCTGGTGCCCTTCCAGATAACAGTCCTCACAGATTGCTCCCCCGTTCTCTTTGATGTATTCACTTCCCGGAATTTCCTTCCCGCACCCCGGGCACGTTACAAAATAAGCTATGGACTTGTCAAGTTCCCTGTTCCCGGCTTTATTTGTCTTTATAAGGCCGTGAAACTCCAGATAGCCCACTATTTCGTAAACTGTTGACCTTGATAACCCATATCCGGCTTTTGCTTTTTTGATTACGTCCCGAATATGAAAGCCCCGGTCTATATGGGCCTCTTTTATACATTCAAGAACCCATATTTCCTCTTCATTCAGCACAAGAGTCATTGAAGTTCCTTAGATCCCGTCTGATCCAGAATTAGCATTTTTAATGTGAACTGCTTCAACACCTGACTTTTTCACGATCTCACTTCTTCATGAGTTCTCGAACAGCCCTTCTCATAATAGGTGTTGTCTCTCTATACCTATGAGTTAATAGTATAAAAAATTGTCGATAACTATATATACAGTTATGGATAGAAAAAACGTTGTATTATCAGTGGTTTAGAGAAAAAAGAATAGAAATCCTCAAATAAAGTTGGGATAAACCTCGACGAAAATCCGGGATTTACGTGTTTTATGGGAAGTGACCTGCGAGTTTTCTGAAGCTTACAGTCAGACCCTGCACTCGCACCCTCTTTCTTTCAGGATCCGGACCTGTTCCTCATAGGTATTCACAAATTCGTCCTGAAAAGCGTTTCCAGTCGCAAGAACAGGATCAAGAGGGGTATGATGCTTATACCCCCTCCTCAGCATTTCTTCCACAAGGGCTTCATGTCTCAGGTAGAGAGCTTTTAGTTTTCCCTTCCAGCGCAGGGTCTCGGGATGGTGGGCATAAGCTTTTTTGTTATTGGTAATTATGGACCACAGGGCGTGCAATTCACGGTGTTCCCCGAGAAGATGCTGCCTGCACATGCTCTCAGGTGGGATGTCCCAGATTCTCATAAGATGAACTTTGAATGCATTTTAAAAAGGGCTTTCGGCAGGAAATTCGAAGCTTTTAAGCCTGAACTTAAGTCTGGGGGTTTGTTTCGTATTCCAGATTCTGATACCTATTTACTGACAGCATGTGAGAATATAGTTTATGAAACGAGGGAGATTAAGATATTATGCCTTAATAGTTATTTTAGTGGCAGGAATGTATTTTTTGCTCACTCCTGTGCTTGCTCATGTTCCGACCTTCGGAGAGGGAGGCAAAAGCCCTGAAACCGCAACTTCCGTAGAAAATCCTACAAAATCCAGAGTCCTTTACGGACAGCTTTCAGGCGCAGATGTTCAGTACTACAGTTTTAAGATGGAAAAAGGGGAGAGGATCGTACTTGGACTTATTGTCCCTGCCGGGAAAGACGGCCAGATTTATACTCCGGACCTGATCCTTATGGGACCCGGGCTTGCTGACGAAGGAGAGGTGCCAGAAACCGCAGAAGTGCCAGAAGGGTATGGAGCAAAGGTCTTTTCGGGAAAGATACCTGAAAGCGCAACATATGAAGGATTTACACCGAGCGCCTTCTACTCCCTTGCCCGAGCAGACCTCCAGGCCCCGGAAAGCGGCACATACTATGCAGCAGTGAGTTCTATTGAGGGGGGAGGCAATTATGGAGTTATTCTGGGATACAGGGAAATTTTTTCCCTTATCGAGTGGCTATTAATTCCTCTAAACCAGATAAGGACCTACCGCTGGGAAGGACAGAGCCTGCCTTTTATCTTCTTCCCGCTGGGAGTAACTCTTGCAGCCGGAATTCTGGCAATTTCACTTAAAAAGGAAGCTGCAGCCGGGTTCAATCCGGCACGCTGGTCGGGGATTTTTGCAGGTATTTTCTTTCTGGGCACAGGCTTATCATTAATATTACAGATGCTGGTTTCACTGAGCAGAAGCTCGTATTCTCCCGAAGTAATCATTACTGTCTTTCTGGCTCTTGCCAGCATTGGGCTTGGAATTACAGCTCTGGCCCTGAGTCTGAAAGATGAAGGGTATAGCATAAAATCGACACGAAAACAGTTTTACTTCTTCGGGCTCGGGCTTGCAGGGCTTTTACTCTGGGCAGGCTGGTTCATAGGACCGATTCTGGCGTTTGAAGCGGCAGTCCTGCCCTGGAAGAGAAAAAGATGAGCTGAGAGCAGGGGCAAACAAAAGATATAAGAGAACCAGAGTAAGAATAATAATCTATTAAAAATATAACTTGTATGATAAGATTAGGTTCTATGATTTTTAAATATTTATTTAGTAACCGCATATAAGCGGCACGGACTTACCAGGGGGAAAAATATGGCAAAGACATCACTGGAATCAGGACAACTTGCACCTGATTTTTGTCTTCCTGATCAGGAAGGGAATCGGACATGCCTTGAGAACCTCAGGGGAAAATGGGTAGTCCTGTACTTTTATCCGAGGGACAACACTCCGGGCTGCAGCCTGGAAGCCAAAAACTTCAGCTGCCTGAGAAAAGATTTCGAAGCTGAAAACGCAGTTGTTCTGGGAGTTAGCAGGGATAGTGAGGAATCTCACAGGAAATTTATAGAAATAAAAGAACTTAAAATAAAACTGCTTTCTGACGAGCAGGCGGAAGTCCACGGAAAATATGATGTCCTGCACCCCAAACATTTCAGGGGCAAGGATGTTATAAGCGTTGTCCGGACAACTTTCCTTATCAATCCGGAGGGAAAGATTGTCAGGATATGGGATAACGTTAAATCTGCAGGGCACGCCGAAAAGGTGCTTTCGGAACTGAAAAAACTAAAAGAGAAGTGAAATGAGAATAAGTCATAAAAGTAAATATCAGTAAATGTATCAAAATTTGTTGATATGTGTAAAACCTGAGATTTAGTATAATCGAAAAATTATATTAAAAATAAAGGTAAAAGAAATAAAAATAAAATTTCTAAGAAGAAAAAATAACCTTATCTTAATTTTATGTCCAGCTTTCTGAAAAAAAATTGTTGCTGGTTAAGGCCCTTTCACAGTATTACCCCGGAAAGGAGCTTTTAAAATCTTTTTTCCTTAGTGACGTACTGCGGCCTCATGAGTTTGATATGTTTCAGCTCTTACAGTGAAATAGATCATATAAAGCGCTGCAAGCCCAACAATCATGTACACAATTCTCGAAAGAGTGCTCCCTGCCCCGAAGATAGTATCTACAAGGTTAAAATCAAAGAGTCCTACAAGCCCCCAGTTTAATCCGCCCACTATAACAAGTATAAGGGCGATCAGGTCTACAGGATTTCTTACTGCCATAAGTATCACTCCCTTTTTACTTTATATTCCGGTTTTCTATAACGGGGATAAATATAAAAATCCCTGTATTAAAATTGGGTGTACTTGTATTTATATGTGACTAATCTAAAAATCGGAACCTCTTGAAGAAAAAATAAAAAATAAAAAAATAAATAGTTATTTTGGTACAGGAATTTATTATTTTTCAGCACCTTTCTAACCGGATATTTTGAGACAACTCAAGTAATTTGTAGATATACTACTTTCAGTTAAAAGGTTATTTTGTATTAAACGGTTGTTTTAGTCCTTAGAGAAATAATAAAAACTCCTTCATATCAGCCAACTGCCTGAAACATTAGCGAATGTAATAAGCCTTTAAATTATAATCTTATACTCTAATTTATCAAAGATTTAGTATACAAAGCAGGGTTGGAGTTTAAATACTATATTAAAAAAAGTATGATAAGCCTGTCCTCTCGTCGAACCTGGCGGGCGGGTTTCTCACCTCCCGCCCAGGTTAAATAAGCCCTTCATGAAAAAGCCTACGGGCGAGTGTCAGAGAGCACCGAATACACCAGATATTAAATAAATAGAGATTACATAAAAAATTAAGTTTATAAATATTTTACCAGCTTTGTAGTCAGAATTAGCTTGATATTCATTTTCGTATAGTTCAACATATAATCTGTAAGCTATTGATTTTCGGTTCCAATTATCAATGAACACACAAAATGCTCCTACTAACATAATAAAAAAGCTAGCTTTTGTTTCTAAATTAACAACAGCTGGATAACTCTTTATTATTAAGAAAGTAAGTATAATGCCGTCAAGCCCTATGAAATACTTATAATAATTAGCCAAAGAAAAATAATGCTGATTCACGCCTGTACACCGTATAAATTCATTTTATAAAATAAAAATGGCAAGATAAATATTAACTTAATGCTTCAATGCGAATTATGTTTACCTGCTGATTGGCAGGTTTAAAGGCCAGTCTATCTAAAGAAATAGATCCATTTTAATCCCTGTGTCAGGTAGCAGGCAAAACACTATAATTATCGGGGAAAAACGCAAATTGAAGCTTTAATATGCCTGTATGCATATCGGTAAAAGTTAAAATCATAGTATACAACATAAACAAAAAACTGGAAGAATTTATATAGATAAAATTGAGGATTTCTACAGAGCTGAATATTTTGCAATATATAAATTAACATCAAATTTTCTTTTGCAGCCCTCATAACTCATATATCTGATTTTTCCGATCACTTCTCTCTCCTTCCAGGCACGGTCATGGACTCCCCCGATGCTCCAGGCAATTCCAGCATAGCCATTGGGGTCTCTTCCGTCCAGTTCATATCTGTCATTCAGGCAGATTGCAATTTCAAGGGCTTTTTCGGGAGATTCGCTCCATTCCAGAATTTTTTTTGCCCAGTACATGCGCATGTAACTATGCATTTTTCCGGTACGGAGAAGTTCCATCTGGCTTGCGTTCCAGAGGGGGTCATGCGTCTTCCCGGCTTCGAATTCTTCCGGAGTGTAGAGGTATTTCCTCCTATCCTGCCTGTGCGCATTCAGGGATTCCTTTGCCCAGTTCGGAAAACTTTCAAAGCTGTCATACAGAGGATTGTAATAACAAAAATTGTCCGCAATCTCCTTCCATACAAGGATCTCATCCAGGAAAGCTTTCTTAGACTCTGGGTCTGTTTTTGCCTTTTCAACCTCAAGTGCAACTCTCTGAGCCGAAATCTGTCCGAAATGCAGGTAAGGGGAGAGGCCCGATACCCCATTCCTTGTTGGATCATTCCTCAGGGCATTGTAAGAGTCAAGCCTCTCTGCAAGAAAACTCTCCATTACCTTTCTTGCAGCTTTTTCCCCGGGCTTGAAATGCTCAGGCTCAAAGAGGGAATCATTATCTTTGCCAGAGATTTCCTCCGGAAGAAAGGCTTTAATTCCGGAATCCTGTATGTTGGATAAAATTTCCTGCATACCGTTGCAGGATGAGATCTCAGAAGATTTGGAGTTCGGCTCAAGTTCTGGAAATTCCTCCAGAAACTCGGAGAGGTGCCCATAGAGTTTAGGGCGAAAAGTATGCGCAGCATACTCCTGTTTTGGAGAAGCTTCCCAGCATGGAACGACATTGTGGGCATCAACCTCAAAAAATGGAATTTTGATCTCGGAACGAACTTTTTCTATCCACTCAGCCTTTACGCGAAGCGGGCTGAAATCAGTAACAAGAGTCCCTGCTCCGCATTTAGTTACAAAATGAGGAATTCTTTGCCCGGGGTCTCCTTCCAGGAAAAAGAAGGGAATCTTTTTCCGGGAAAGGGCAACCTCAAGTTCCTGCAGCCCTTTGAGCATGAATTCATAATGCCTTCTTCCAGCCCCCAAAAACTCTTCTGTCAGGCAGAAAACCACGGCTACCGGTACATCAGCCTCCTGTGCTATTGCCCGGGAAAACAGTAGAGCCCAGTTGTCTTCAACCCTCTGGTCACGGCTCATCCAGTAAACAACAGGCCCTTCCCCTGATTTCCCCGGTTTAAGAGTCCTGATGCGTTTAGGGTTCATACCCAGTTTTGGAGTTCTGGGATATATAGAACTAACATCCAAATAATAAAAATGGAAATTGCGTTTAAAAAGAAGTTCCGGTTTTAAAAAAGATTAAAACTCAAAGACCTGCCCGTCATACCCCAGGGGCAAAAACATCGATTCGATATTATGCGGGCGGTAGAGATGGCTGAGGTGGGTCAGGACCACTTCTTTTGCATTGAGTTTTTGTGCAAGTGCCATAGCTTCTTCCGAGTTCATGTGTTTCTTGATATGGATTTGCGGAGGAACTATAGCATCTGCAATAAGAAGATCCGGCTCCTTCATAAACTCCAGGCTTTTTTCAGGAATCTCCGGGTTCGTATCACTGGTGACCACAACCCTGGTATTCCCCTCCTGGATAACAACGCCCGCAGGGGTTTCTACCGGGGGGTGGGAAACCTTAAAAAGGGTGAACTGAAGCCCGATTAATTCGAAGGGTTCATAGAAATTTACGTAGTGGTACCTGGGTTTCAGGAAAGAAACGTACTGGTCTATGTAGTCCAGAGTTTCTCTAACTCCATAGACAGCAACTTTATTTTGAACCCGATAAAACTCCCCGAAACCTGCGTAGTGGTCGTAGTGACCATGTGTCCAGATTACCCCGTCTATGCCCGAAAGTTTTTGCTTGAGAAACTGCTGCCTGAGATCAGGACTGGTATCAATAAGAATTTTACCCTGATCAGACTCCACAAGGATAGAAAAACGAAGGCGCTGGCTCTTTCCACCTTCACGGGCATCAGTGCATGCCGGGCAGTTACAGCCGATTTTAGGAGTCCCAACAGCATCACCTGTCCCGAGCAGCTTTAGCCTCATGAAGAACTCTTCCCTTTATATTCATCGGATTTGAGATTTGCCCTTTCATCAAAGGACTTTACTGCTTCCAGCAGGTCCTGCTGGGTAAGTACCTTGCGTTCTTCCAGAAGAGCACTCAGGACAGCTTCCCTGATAACCATGCGCAGATCAGAACCCGAATAATTCTCTGTCAGTGACGCAATCTCTCCGGTATCAAAGTCTCCCTCTATGTGCCGGGTCACAATGTCCAGGATATTTTTACGCATACCAAGGTCAGGCAGAGGGAAATGGACGATTTCGTCAAAACGCCTCCACGCTGCACTGTCAAGCATCCGAGGGTGGTTTGTTGCAGCAATCAGCAGGACTCCATGCTCTACCAGGCTGATTTCATCTATAGCTTTCAGGAGAGTATTGACCGCCCTCTTGATTGCAGCGTTTTCGTCTGAAGTCCTAGCTTTTGCAACAAAGTCCAGCTCATCTATGAAAAGAATGCAGGGATTCAGCTTTTTTGCAAGCAGGAAAACACGGTCTATATTTTTTGCAGTCTCGCCAAGGTACTGATCCGTAATCATTGAGAGTTTGACCTCAACAAAGGGAATGGAGAGCTGTTCTGAAAGTGCACGGGCAACTGAGGTTTTTCCAGTGCCCGGAGGCCCGACAAACAGGAGTTTTCCAATATCATGCAGCCCGATCTCCCGCAGGTATTCCCTGTGCTTGATGGCTTTCATAATTTTTTCAATTTCGTCTTCCTGTTCCTCGGTGAGCACAAGGTCCTTGACTTTCTGTTTAACGTCTTCAGGAGCGATAATGACAACGAGCTTGAGCATTTCTTCGCTCTTGTCTTCTTTCCTGATTTCAGCTATCAGAGATTCTATCCATTCCCTGTCGACTTCCTTTGGCCTGATCTTTGCTTTTGCAGCTGCATAGTTTGCAACTTCATCCTTCCTGATTTCTCCAAAGTAATAAGCGAGGACTGGATTGTTATCTATTCTCTCCTGAGATCCTTCCTGTTTTTCAAGCCATTCCGCGGCAAGTTCAAATGCGCTCAGGCGGAGTTCAAAGTGAGCCCTGTCAATGGATATGAAAGGTACATTCCGTACACTTTTTTCGATATCTTTGATCCCATATAGTTTTTCGATCCTGACAAATGAAGCTATAATGGGTTTGGGAACCGTTTTTTCTGTGCTGTTCCAGTAACTTTTCCGGATATTTTTGGGAAGGTCATTTACATCCAGTTCTGGATAGCGGTTATAGATCTCTGCGGTCAGCAGTAGCTCTACTATGTCTAGTATAATTCCTGACATGTTTTTTTATCCGTTGCGTATTGAGATGGGTCTTTAATTAGGTGGTGGGCGCTCAAGTGACGTAAGTTCTTAATTCTTTGATTAAGTTGTTAAAACTATTAATTGATTTTCTTCAATGATATAATTTACGAAGCAGGAGACAGACTCTGCGGAAGGACAGAAAACCGGCAGGAGATGATAACTTTATCTAGCAGAAAGACTTTATCATTTACTCCGTCTCTTCATGAAACCGAGAGTATATTTCAGGAAAAAATCTCTGCAAATCTGCAACCATCTCGAGTTTCAGGGAGTATCTTTGTGAGTTCTGGAAGTGATTCAATCACTACCATAAAGCATCCAGTTCCGGTACATATTCCATATCCGCTTCTGAAATGCTCAAAGCGTTATTAAAGAGCTCATATATTAAAGTTACTGTTATTCCGGGATAATTTTTCCGGAAAATCTCTCTATCTAAGGAAATCAAAAATTATCCCTAGAGAGGACCACTGCATGAAAAGAGAACAACTCTATTCAGGGAAAGCAAAGACTATCTATGCGACAGATAATCCCGACACCTTTATCGCCGAATTCCGAAACAGCCTGACCGCGTTCAACGGAGAAAAGAAAGGCGAGATGGAAAGGAAGGGTTACTACAATGCCCAGATCTCAAAAAAGATATTTGAGATGCTGGAAGCCAGCGGGATGAAAACACATTTTGTCAGCATGCTTTCTGACATCGATATGCTTGTAAAGAAAGTAGAAATCATAAAGATCGAGGTTATTGTTAGAAACATTGCCGCGGGTTCTATTACAAAGAAATACCCTCTGAAAGAAGGTACTATTTTCGAGTTCCCGGTTATCGTTTTTGATTTCAAAAGCGACGAGTACGGAGATCCAATGCTGAATGATGACATCGCTGTTGCGCTTGGTGTTGCAACACGCGAAGAACTTGCTGCACTCCGGAAGCTTGCGCTCAGGATCAACGAACTGCTTGTGCCCTACCTTGACGAGAAAGGAATCCTGCTTCCCGACTTCAAGCTTGAGTTTGGAAGAAGGGACGGGGAAATAATCCTTGCCGATGAAATTTCCTGCGACACCTGCCGTTTCTGGGATAAGAAAACCGGCCATTCCATGGACAAAGATGTCTTCAGATTTGACAAAGGCGACATTTCCAAAGCTTATGAAGAAGTTGCCCGGCGCATTGTGCCCGAGATCTTTTAATAAGCCTGGGAAAGATTGAAGGTTTGAAGAAGCCTGAAAAGGCTTTCAAATCCTTCTTTTGGAATATTACTTTTGGCTTTGTGGACCTATCCACACTTAATTTTATTTTACAACACATTACGAATTTTTTAAATTACAAATTATTCAGGAAACCCTGTCCCTGAGGTTTTTGCGTATTTTTCAAGCTCTTTGCGACAAAGAAATAAAAAAGAAAAACCTTATCAGGTGAGATTATCCACCTGTAGTCGGAAATATACATCCCGGTGGAGTCCCTTACGGCTTCCGAATGATTAGAATACCCTCTTTTTAACTTAATCATGTTTTTAAAAAGAAATCAAGCGTTGTCTGGAACCGGAAGTCAGAAAGCATCTTTGCCTGCTGCATCCACTCTAATTTTGGGGTTTTTACCCTTTCCGTAAGGTCCGAAACTGCTGCTTCCAGGGAATCAAAGGTTTTAGGAGGATTTTGAAGAGCTTTTCTCATGCCCTCCCTGACCACCCAGACCCCGAGAGGAGCCCAGTAATCAGGAGTGATCTCCCTAAGAACAAAGACCGAAGCCTGTCTTTTGATTTCTGTCAGGTACTCAAGCACAGGAAGCCTTGCTGCATAATAACCCCCTGCAAGAGGAGAATACCCTTTTTTTCCTTCAAGGCCTTCGCTGTCCTCTCCTATCCAGCTTGATTCCCCGGACCAGACCGTTTTTGGGAGCCAGATTTCAATAAGTTCGAAAGAATAAGCCCGCGGAAGGATGAGGACCTCAAAATGGTTTCCGAAATGTGTCCCGCTGAAAAGCTTAATGTCAGAAACCCACGGAAAGTCCCTTATGCGGTCTGCAAGTTCCTTTCCTGCCATATCATCCACAGCTGTGATAGACCAGCGGGTAGGCACAATTTTACGTTCTTTCCCGAGCAGGCCTATAGAAAAAAGGCGTGTGATATGTTCAGTAGAAACATCACTGTTTAAAAGTTCGGTGACAGCGTCTTTTGCGAGGGCATCGGTATCATAGACCAGGTAGTCCACTTTTTTAGGGACATCCGGGTTTTCGGCAAGCTCAAAGTTTTTCACAAGCCCGGAGGGACCCATAGGTGTAAGGACTGCATCGAACTTGAGTTCCTGTTTTGGGGCTTTAAAAAACCAGGCTTCAGTATCGACTGGCTTACTGGAAAGCGCCAGTTCCTGAGCCTTCACCAGAAGAGGATTTTCTTTGCTCCGAGCATCTTTTATATGCAGGCTCGTGTTTGCCCTGACCATACGGGAGCGCATGGAGATGATATCTTCGATCTGCATGTTCCCCCAGGCTGAAGGATCTTCGAGAAGCAAAGCTTCGTTTTCCGTTGCCAAGGGAGGAATCAGGGGGCCCGCCGAAACCCTGGGGTAACCGTGGCTTCCGACAAAAAGAGCCGGGGGAGAAGCCCCGAATACAGAATCTCCAGAGATTACAGGTGAAATTGATTGCAAGGATTTAAATTTTTCAAGGATTGGGCAGCGGGGGCGCCCACAAAGTCCTTTTCCCTTGCACTTGATACACAGTGTGTCTTTCACCTTTAATTCATATCCTTACAGATGATGCAGGCTTTAGCTTCAGGAACAGTCCTGTACAGCCAGCCAGATTTTTGAACAAAACAACATATGCTACACATACCCTCTACCTTCTCCTGAGAGGATAAACCACCATTTAAGAGCACCGATGCAAATTTACGGATTTCTTTCTGGGTCTCTTCAGAAAAATCAACTTCTGCCCCGCGTTTTTCGCTCACGTACTGGGATACCGCAGCTCTTGAAAGCTCAAGGATATCTGCTACATCCTGCTGCGTGCATCCATGCTCGAAAATCATTGCCCGTGAAAGTTCAGCCCTGATTGCAGGCAAAACTTTCTGTACCATAATTTCGCATGTTGTTTTCATTGGAGACCAACACTTGCACAGATCAAATTATAACAATTGGTTTTCAATATATAACACGAATTTTTAAAATATATAACAACGCACTTTTTGTATAGTTTTCCGAGCAGGAACTCAGGTTCCTTTCGATGCACCAAGAATAAAGCACAAGCTATCGAAAAACTGGCAAAAAGATACGTACAACCCTGAATCTATAAATTTACATTCCGGTTCTCAGGTTCGGTTGTTCCGGTGGGGGACGGATTCAGAGTTTAATTCTTAATTTGTTCAGCAGAGAAACCCTTTTCCATGAGGACTTCTTTCATGCGGGTCAGGTGGTTGCCCTGGAGTTCTACAGTGTTTCCTTTTACTGTACCGCCGCATGCAAATTTTGATTTAAGATAGGTAGATAGTTCATGAAGGTCAATTTCACTTGCATCGAAACCTTCTACAACAGTGACTTCTTTCCCATATCTCCTTCTGTTTACTTTCACAGTAATTCTCTGTTGCTCTTTAGCAACCTCTTCGCAGATGCAAAGTTCTTTAGGAAGCCCGCATACCGGGCACATTCCGCTGCTCATTTGTTGGTATGTCCTCCAAATTTGTAATCATTGTATATGTAATTTACATCCGAAAATAACTGATTAGATATAAAGTACTTATCAATGATGATATTAAAGCCTAATGGTGTTATTAAGGCACTTTATACTGAATTTCGGTCATAAACAAAAATTCTCAATTATATAAAAAGCCAACCAGAGCTTTGTATTTTTTTTATTATTTGTATTTTAAGTAAATAATCTCATCGAGACAGAATAAATCTCACAGTCTGGAATTAATTCTGGAATTAATAGAATTAACATGTTTGCATGAAAAATGGGGGCAGTATACGAAAAAATCTAAAAATTCGGGCGCAGGTAGCTTCACGAAACAGAAACTCCGGAAAACCGGATTCGTACCTTGAAGAATAAAACCCCGAAAATTTGTGTTTTTGCCTGAAAAAGCATTTTTCAGCCAGCAAAAAGCTAAATATATCTTGAACCCCATCTTTTTATGTTACATATATAACCACACATTTATGTACTTGATATATATAAATGTGCCGATATAATAATGCCCGGGAAATCCAACATATCCGGGAGGTACCCTATGAATGAGTTAATAGGTTTTGTGAACGGAAACAACGTAAGGCAAAAAGTACTCTCTCTGCTCGCCTCAAAAGGGGAAATGGAAGGAAAACGTATCGCTAAAACACTTCGGGTAGTATATCCTACCATAGCAAAGACCCTCGAGGAACTGGACGAAAAAGAGCTGATCGCAAAAAAAGAAGAGGTTTACTTCCTGACCGAAACCGGAATTAAGGTAGAAAAAATGGTTCAGCAAATCTAATATCTTACTGATTTTACCAAATCAAATTTAATTTTTTTAGTTCCGAACCATTTTAATCTCCTCTGTATCTGTTCGGAAACTTTACCATTTTTTTGAAATATTTTAGAGACTATTTTATTGATCATCAGTAAGGAATTTTCTTGCCTGAGGGCTATAGATTTTGTACCAGAAGTCTGCTTCAAATTTTGCCCTATTTTCCGAAAATCGATGCCTTGATCCAGCTCCCCCCAAATCCTTCGACTGCGCCTCTGTATGAAGATTATTTAGATTATTTTAGACAAAATAAAATTGAAGAATGGGGAAGGAATTCTTGAGACAAACTTAATATCCTATTATCACCGTTTTTATTTGTACCCAATTATTTTAGTGCTTGTATATTTTTTGACACAAACTGGAAAAAACACTTAATTTAAAATCGATTTTGATGCAAAAAAGGAAAAAAGATCCAATTTGAGATTTGGTTTAAGAACCCCGAGATACAATCCAATATGAGATTGGAGGATTATCATGGAAAAAACCTATAATTTCAGAGCGAAGAAAGTTGGATCAAATCTTGACCAATTTAATGTAAATCCGGATCAAGATTCTGATACCAGCACGGTTTTTACTGAAGAACTAAGAGGTGGCCATCACCGCCGAGCAGATCCCAGGAAAATTTGGGATAATTTGGAATTATTGTTTTCAATGTTAGCTGATTCCTTCAACGGGAAATACCCGGTTCCAAAGAAAACAGTATTCGTGATTACATTCGCTCTCCTGTATCTCATAAGTCCGGTTGACTTCTTCCCGGATATCCTTCCTTTAATCGGACTTGTGGATGATGTCGCTGTGCTTGCTTTTGCATTTAACCTTATTAAAGATGACCTGGAAACTTACAGAGCCTGGAAAACAAGTTACTGATAGTGAGTTTGCTTCCGCACTAAAGCGCAGCTTTTCCGTAACAGAAGGAAAATTGAAGAAAGAAATTAGCTGAAAGCCAGCAGAAGCCGGAGCGATATAACTTTTTTATAATATTTCCGCCCCAGCCCCCCTCAAATCCTTCGATTGGAAATTCGGAGATTGTGCCGCTGTTTTGAAGTTTCTTCAGTTTTTGAAAGGTGTAGTATTGAAACTCTCATCATCAGCACAACTTATGACCCTCAAATAAGTTGTTTGCACTTACAAGTTCACATCTATAATATTCATGGAAGACATGAGAAATATCTTGAAAAAAAGATTTTTGCTTGTCTACCTTAGATCATACATCTTCAGTTGCTTCCGGAAATGCTCTTATCCGTCTTTTTCCAGTAAGTCCTTATCCCATTAGAAGTAAAATACACATCTGCCGGCACCTGGATTAGTACAAGGACTAAGGTTAGCATATCCACTCCGGAACTCATAGCGTTTAATAATATCAGGACCTTGACTAACGGATTTAATAGACCCAGAGCCCCCAGAATTCCAGGCAGTATTATTGAAAGCAAGACAAAAGGTGCCAGTGTGATAAGAATATACCTTGATTTTGATACCGCTTCTTCAGAATAAATAAATCCCCCAAAATAAGTAATTCCTAAAAACGTTTTATCCGAAATTAAAAAGTCCGGGATAAAGACAAGATGAATAAGTTCATGGATAAAAACCAGCCCGATAAGGCATGCAACATCCTGAAAGTTTATAGTTAGTGTGATCGTTTGTAAAGAGTTAATGCCGAGATCTGCTAAAGAGAAAGGCGAAAACATGTTGAGGACCGCTATAGAAAGCAGAGTATTCAGTATCATTAACGGGACTGCTGCAAGTATGGTGGATGCGATATTGTCAGGCTCACGTAGCTGTATCCAGTTGCTTGTGATCAGTTCTGAGTGCCTTTCAGAGTTTACTTGAGGGAATTTGTATCTCAGCCGGATAATACCTTCTCCTTTTTACATTACACTGAAAGCCTGTTTTACTCTTTAAATCTTATTAAATGAAAAAAATAGGTTTGATAAAGGAGGAATTTCGGGATGGCATCATTTTTTTATTATATTTTCGCCCCAGCCCCCCTCAAATCCTTCGATTGGAAATCCGAAGATTGTGCTTGAATTGGAAATTATATAGCTTTTAAACATATGACAGTGAACAGGAATTTTTCCATTTATTCCCAGAACTTCTTCGTCTTCACATACTGCCTCTCAGCCTTCAGAATATCCCTGTAAAACGCCTCTTCGTCCACCCTCATCTTTTCAATCACCCTCGACGCCGTCTCAGGCCCAACCCCCCTGCTCGCAAGCGCAATAACGGCTTTTTTCCCCTGCGAGTTCACGATGCTGGCGTTCCGGTAGACTCTCTGGATGCGTTTTTTCTCCTCGGCTGAGATAGGGACGCCCTTTCCCTGCTTTTTGACAAGTTTGATTTCCTCTTCTTCCCAGGGCTTGAGGGCTGCAACCATTCTTGAGTCGCAGACCGGGCAGATGATTTCTTCGGGGACGTTCTTGACCTGGCGGCGGGAGGTCCATTTCTTGCAGGTCGTGCAGAAGAGGATGATATTGTCGTTCATGATGCGTTCCTTTAAGGCAAGCACAATTGAACGGTCGGCTTTTTCCGGAGCTACGAGGTCTTTTTTCATGGCAAAGCCGGCTGAACCGATTGGGGTGGGGCCCGAGACCTCGACTGCAATTTCGCCGGCTGCAAGTTTAGTCAGGACTTCTTTTGCCCTCTGGACGTCGAGCATATCGTGGAAGATCTCGCGGACTACCTCGTCGTACATGGAAGACCCCTCGTAGATTTCAAGGAGCTTTTTCATGCTGATCCTGTCGTAGTCGATGTCCCGGGAGAGGGCTCCGAACTTGCGGGCTACGTGGACCATTTTCCATTTCATGAGGGTCGTATTCTTCAGGGTCATTTCGATGATGGGCTCAACGTGTTCCGGGCGGAGGGATGTGAGCATGTCCCGGATCTGGGCGGGACCCACCCGGCGGGGGAGGGTTAGCCTGATCCTGTACGGGTCCACCTCCTGGGCAACACTGCTCCCGAAGCGTGCCGATAGAAGGGAGGTGAGGACTCGGGCAAGGGTGCCGTTGGTGTTGTGCCCGAAACAGGCGTTCAGGGTCACAGCGTCTCCTTCGTCTTCGATTACGATTGTATCCGCATCCGGGAGGGGAAAGCCTCCTTCAACGTGGTCCCGCAGCAGGCGGATAACTTCGAGCACGGCCATCCTGGCTACCGGATATTTCAATTGTAGCTTTTCCGCAACTGCCTCGTCATCGAGCCCTTCGCGGATGAGGGCTGCGGTTTCAGCCCTGAGTTTTCCCACACCCTGAGCCACCTCAAAGGGCACAGGGATCTCTTCTCCGGTCCAGCTCGGGACTTCCCCCATGCCTTCGACGGGCTCGACCTTGATCCTGTCCCGGCCCGGCTCCCGTTCGCGGTCAGGCATCTCAATGACCCGCCACATATCCCCTTTAGTTATGAAAACAGCTCCGGGCTGGGCGAAATTTACCACAAAGGCTTCGTCCAGCACCCCGATGGACTTTCCACTCACGATGTCATAGATCTCGTACTTCTTTTCGTCCGGGATCATGGAAAGGTTATCGTAATAGTACTCCCAGCTCTTCCTGCGTTTTTTCACAACATTTGAGCCTTTCTCGTGCCAGACCAGCCTGTAGTCCCCGATCTGGTCTACCACCCGCTGCAGATCTTCAATCCGCAAATCCTTGAACGTGTAGGTCCGCCCCAGGATCCTGAAAATCCTGTCAATTCCGACCTCCCCGAAATCCATAACCATGCCTGCAATCTGGTTTGCCACAACGTCAAGGGAATTCCTGTGCGGGGAAATCTCTTCAACCCTGCCTTCCAGTGCAGCCTTTGTAATTGCCATGCTCTCGGCGATGTCGTCCGCTTCCATGGAGATGATCGTGCCCCGGGAAACCTCATGCAGCCTGTGCCCTGCCCTCCCGACCCTCTGGAGCAGCCTTGAGACCTGGCGCGGGGACCCGTACTGAACCACCCGGTCAACGTTTCCGATGTCGATCCCGAGTTCCATTGACGAGGTGCAGATAAGGCCCCTGAGAGCTCCGGACTTGAACGCCTCTTCAGCTTCAACACGGGCTTCAAAGGAAAGGGAGCCATGGTGCACTCCAATTGACGCTCCAAGCTTCCGGAAACCTGCAGCAAGCGCTTCTGCACTCTGGCGCGTATTCACAAAAATAAGGGTGGACTGGCTTTCTTCAACTATTTTCCGGATTCGGAAAAGGTGGGAGGCAAACTCAAGCTCACAGCCCACGGTACTTGCAATTTCCAGAATTTCTTTTTCTCCGGCTATATCTCCAGCTATATCTCCGGCTGCACCTCTGGCTGCATCTCCGCCTTCGATCCCTCCGGAAAGATGAGAGCTGACTATATCGAACTCCAGCAGCTTCAGCAGGGCAACCTCAATAACCGTAAAATCCCGGTTTGCCCCTGCCAGGAACCTTGCAATCTCCCAGGGGTTCCCGACTGTTGCCGAAAGTCCTATCCTCTGGAATTCCCCCGAGATTTCCACAAGCCGCTCAAGCCCAACTGCCAGCTGGGCTCCACGTTTCGAGCCTGCGAGCTCATGGATTTCATCAACCACCACATGCGTTACGGTTTCAAGGTTCTGCCGAAGGCGGGAACCCGTAAACATTGCCTGCAGGGTCTCAGGAGTTGTGATCAGCACATCCGGAGGGTTTTTGGACTGGCGTTGCCTTTCGCTTTGAGGCGTATCCCCATGCCGGACCTGGACTTTGATATCAAGCAATTTCCCGAGAAGCTCAATGCGGGAAAGCATATCCCGGTTGAGAGCCCGAAGTGGAGTGATGTAAAGGGCAGAAATACCTCTTCGCGCTTCAGGTTTCTTTTTCAGGATACTGTGAAAAACAGGGAGCACAGCAGATTCGGTCTTTCCAGAGCCAGTGGGAGCTATCAAAAGAGTGTGCTTTCCGTCCAGGATGTGGGGAAATGCCCTTTCCTGCGGTTCGGTGGGTTTGGTGAAACCCAGAGTCTTAAGGGCTTCTCGGATTTTCGGATGGAAGGAGTCGAAGGTGTTGTTGAACGTCATTTTTCAAAAGCTCATTTTTGATGCTGTTGTAGCTGATGCTGCCGTGAACTACCCCCTCCCTGCCTGATGGCGAGGAAGGGGCTTCTTGCTTCATCCCCCGAACTACTGTTCGCAAGTCCACAAGCCCATCCCCTACGTTCCG
>NZ_JJQL01000090.1:0-51091 GCF_000979975.1 Methanosarcina sp. 1.H.A.2.2 | reverse complement strand
TACGAGATTCCTCTACGTCTCGTGGGCTCGGAGATGTGTATAAGAGACAGGTATATACAAAGTCTCCTCCGGCTTTTCCGTCGTTATCGCCATCCAGAGCAATTCCCCGTTCGTCTATTATGACTCCTGATCCGGTTTCGGTTCCAAGTAAGGTAATTGTTATTTCAGCACCTGACTCATCCATAGGATATTCGCCATAAGGACGGAACATCATTATTCTGGACCCTGCATCCAGTAGGCCTTCCACAGGCTCTGATGATGCGGAACTTCTTACTATTACGGTCTCTTTCGTAATGCTTGCATTATTCATGGGCATATCGAATTCGATCCAGATAGGGGAATCATGCCTGAACGCAAAAGTCTGCCTGTCAGGATAAATTGATTTGATCTTTGGAGGGACCTGCCCCTGTTTAAAGTGAAGAGGAAGAGATTTGAAAGCCTCTGGAAGGGACCTGTTACACATATACTTTTTAACAGTATATACAATTGCAGCTCCTGCAAATACCCCCAACAGAAATTTACCCCAGTTATTATTTTTATGCAATATCGTACCCCTCCTTTCGTCTCATTGCACTTTGATTTTGTACCCACACTTTTTAGCAGCATGTTTTTTAAACGCGTAAATAGCTGTAGCTCCGACAAGCATACCCATCATTATCTTACAAAATGTATTCATTGAAGACCCCTCCCCTGCTTCATCCAATTTTACTTCTTCTGGTTCTATTTCAAGCCCTAATTCTTTTTGAGATTTTTCTGACGTGAGTTTCTCAAGTATATATGCCCCAAGAACTAATTTACCATATTTATTAATTATTCCTCCACTCTTTTGGGAGCCCCCTGGCTTAATTTTCTTCATGACATATGCGCTCAGCAACAGCTTGCCATATTTCTTCATATTTAGCAATCTTGCACCCCCTTTATATTTTCCTGACCGAAGAACCCCTTCCTTATTTGTAATATCTTCCGGAAAGGAGAGTAATTGAATTTAATACTCCTGTATTTATCCTATATCACACATAATATATAACGCCAACTATATGAGATCAAAAATAATTTTAAACCGTGGGGGATTTATGGTGATTTTCAAACCGGCAGAAAATGCAGATACTATAGAGAACTAAAGTAAGACTTTAAATTAAGAATCTGATTGAAAAGTTAATATGGAGTTCTGCAGGGAAAACTCTGAGACAAGCGGGAATGACCCGCTTTTTGGCTTGAAGGTTACAGTCTTATTCCTTATGATGGCAAATTGAAATCAGGTGTAAAAAGGAAGTATTTCTTTTTGCCGGAGCACTATGGAAAAAATACGAAATAAAAAGAAAAACTAAAAAGAAAAATTTAAAAGAAAAACTAAAAAGAAGAATTTAAAAGAAAAACTAAAAAGAAGAATTTAAAAGAAAAACGGTATCCTCTTCAAATTGAGTGGAAAGCTCAGACTACAATAATCAATGAATTTTGCATTTATAGCAAATGACTCAAAAAGTAGTAGAAAACCACAAGCCAACGCAATAAAATATTCAGTAAAAAGCCAGAAGTAGAATCAAAATCCCAAAACCAATAACCTATTATATAAATAACCACAAACTTTACCTGCAATTTTTACCGGATTTGAATTTCTTAACAATCATATTTTTGATCAATTTTGAAAGGTGCAACTATGCCTCATATAATGGAATTACTTGGAAAAACAAGAGTCGTCGTAAAAGACGGGAAAGTTGTCGAAGTCGGAGAGCCTGAAGTCGAATGGTGTCCCCTCTTTGCCAAAATGCGCGGAATCCAGAAGATCACCCCCGAAGAAGTTAAGAAGAATATGGAATTCAGGATCAGCGACTTCGGGATGTTTACGGACAAGCGCCGTCTTGAACTCGAGGACTTTGTAGGGTTTGGAGCATCTGAAGTTATGATGACAGGCCTGAGCAGAGGTTTACTTGACACAACCGTAACCGCCTGTGAAGGCGCAGGAACTGTCATTTCCAACAACCCCACCCTTGTCCAGGGCATGGGCGGCAGGATGTCCGGCCTTGTCGAAACCGAGCCAATCGATGGCATCATAAACGGAATCACAGAATGCGGCGGAATTGTGCTTGACCCCTCAACTGCCGTAATGGACCCTGTTGCCGGAGTGAAAAAGGCAGCTGAACTCGGTTACAAAAAGATCGCAGTAACCGCGGCTTTCGGTGAAACCGCAAAAGAGTTACGGAAGCTTGAAGCCGAACTCGGGCTTGATTTGATAGTAATTGGGGTACATGTTACCGGTTTAACCAGGGAAGGAGCTCAGACTCTGGTAGAAAATTCAGATATCGTAACCAGCTGCGCTTCAAAGTACGTCAGGGACCTGGTAAAGCCCCTCGCTCAGGTTGGAACTGCTGTACCGCTTTTCGCCCTTACCCAGAAAGGAAAAGAACTTGTGATAGAAAGGGCAAAAGATATCAAAAGCCCACTTCTGATCAATACCATGGCTCTGCCTGTACTTCCTGAGCACAAACAGCCAAGGGACATGAAATAAACGGCTCTAAAGCCGTTATTACTTTTTTCTTTACCTTTTTTCTTTACCTTTTTTCTTTACCTTCTTTGCTTTCTCTCTTTACCGTTTTCTTTTCATTTCTTTTCTTTACCTTCTTTGCTTTCTCTCTTTACCGATTTTCCTTTTCTTTACCTATTTTCATCTTCTTTTTCACCTTCCTTTTCCTTTTCTTTACCTATTTTCCTCTTCTTTTTCACCTTCCTTTTCCTCTTTTTTTCGCCTTCATTTTGTCAACAATAAATTCATACGCAGCATTTTCTACGATAAGATTATATTATTCAAAATTTATGGATGTTATGTTTCTGAAAAAGTATTGCTTAAAGTTCCAGGGAAGATGAAATGACTGAAATATCAGGTGACAAAGAGATTAAAAACAAAACTCTTGAAGAGAGAATTATAAGCGAAAAAAACAAGCTTTTGCGTTTTATAAAAGAAAGAAACGATTACATCAGAAATCTGCCTGAAATTGAAAAGAAAGCATTTATCGCGTCAATACAGGAGATAAAGGAAAGTAAAGATAAAATCGAAAGGCTATTGGTGAAGAAAGAACTCAAAAGAGGCATTGACGACCTTCTTTTTTCTTTTGAGGACCTTCCGCTTTTCGGGAAAGAATACTGGTTCATGAAATTCACAGCCGATGACGGGTCCAGGCGCCAGTTTTTTCTTACGTTCGGCAGGAGTGCGGGGGATACCGAGGTCAATGGCAGATATGTAGTGAACAGCAGGATAAAAAATGATAAAACAGACGGGTATTGTGTCTCCTGGGCATATGATGAGATAAAGAAAAACCTCACTGATGACCTGGGAGTCATTGAAGTTAAAGATAAGAGGGTGACCTGCTCCAGCAAAGAGATGAAAGCGGATTTCTATGGGTCATTTCCAAAGTATATGCTTGATATTTCAAGCAATGGCCAGACGGTCTGCTGTTTAGACATAAGAGAGCCGGAGGATAATAATTACAATTCAGAGGTGTCTGAATACTTCAAAGGCTTGTTCGGTTACAGGCTCGCTAACCTGTATTTTGATTTTGAGGGCGTGCTGTTTGAGAAGGATTTCTCCGGAAAGTGCTATGCGCAAAAAGTAATTGTTGTCGGGCCTTTCATCCCCTGGAAATGGTCGAGAATCGTGTTCATGAACGGGTCGATCCTGACCTACTACATCCCGAATATCGAGATTGGCGGATTAGAATACGATATACACAATTCAATGGAATTCTATGATGCAGAGACCAGAAAGATGCACCTATTCAAGAAGGCAAAAGTGTACGAGTACCCTTCAGAAAATGGGAATAAAAGATGGGTCATTACCGCTGAAGAAGGCAAAGTGTTCATGGTCATGAAGAGCTATTGCAAGGAATCTTTCAGCTTTATGAATAACTTTAATTTCAGTTATATAGAGAACCTTGTCGATGTCGTTGATTTCCAGATCGAGACCGAGGATAAGGTCATAACACTAAAGGAAACCGGCAGTGGATTAGGCATGGTTGAAGATACATCAGGATTTGGAATATGAATTCTGATTCCATACCTCAAAAAGCCTGATCCGTATCAACACCATGCCTTTGCCTGTGCTGCCTGAAAACAAGCAGCGGAGGGAACTGAACTAAACAGCTTCTGGAAAACAGGGCCGGATTTTTTACTTTCGCGTATCAGACCCTGCGCACTCACCGGATGCTAAACATCCGGGCTTTTCCAAATATTTGAAGAAAAGTAGATCCCCTAAAAAAGAAACAGCAACAACTTCTTCCAGTGCTGCTGGAGCACAAACAACCAGGGGATTTGATTTAAGCGGCTCTAAGGCTGTTATTACTTTTTCCTTTTCTTTTTCCTTTTCTTTTTCCTTTTCCTTTTCCTTTCTTTTCATTTTATTTTTCCAGCTTCTTTTATCCCTTCTTCTGATTCTTACTTCTTTTGAGATCATAAATGAATTATTTTCGACATCATGCGGCTAATCAGATAAGTCCCACAGAGGTATCGAGATGACCTAAAGAGTTGTTGCAGTGTATCGGGATGCATCAACTACATTCCAATGCCGATTAAGTATATATCAATAACCTGCCAATAAGAGGTTGTAGGATGAATTCTCCGGAGGAAATCAAACTGCAAAGAAGTAAAAAGTCCAGATGAATAAAAAACCCGAAACAAGGGAAAAAGACAAAATTTGAGTAAAAAGACAAAATCTGAGGGATAAGATATGACTGTAAGAGATGATATTCACGGACAGATTGTTGCAGGCCTTAACGGCGCAAAGTTTCCCATAAACACACCCGGAGAATTGCTCGCTGCATTCCCTGCCGGTGCAGACACCACATGCAGATCAGGTGACCTTGCGGTTACTGCAGGAGACGCAGGCAAATTGCTCACAGCAGCAGACTTCCCATTCAAAGATGCAAAACATGTGGCAGACACAATAGTCGAAAGAGCAGGGCTTTAAGTCCTGCCTTCGTTCTTATTTTTAAGCACGGAAAACACAGACGGGCGGGGGAAAAATCACATCTAACGCTATAACCAAGGAAGACACGGAAAACTGTAATTATGTAAATTCGTTTTTTCAATTAGTCCGCTTGAGCGAAGCGAAAAGGACCGTGTACTGTTGCGATTACATCGCAACTCCCAGGAAATCTCCGATTTCCTGCAATCCCGAGGCGCAATTCGGGCGAGGCGCAATTCGGGTGGAAAAACACCGTTCCTGGGTAGAGCCTTCCTGACCTTCATCTTTCAATCCCCAAAAAGCAGTTTGATGTTGCCGCTGCTTGAAGACGCTTTTACCCTCAAGGTCACTTCTGACTCGCCGGAGGCATCGTTAACGTAAGCGTGGTCTTCAAGCCTGAAACCGCTTGCTGTAATATCACCTGAAACAGTATCAGCCTCAACGTAAACTCCTACATTCCGGGGCACCCATAAAGTGATATCTCCGGAGCTTACAGCCACCTCCATCAGAGAATCATTACTCCAGTTGCCGGTAAGGTCCACAAAGGCATCCCCGCTGCTCAACTTTATTTCCACAAGGCTAAGTGGACCGTAGTTGCCTGTGAGACCTGCAGTGATATCTCCGCTGCTGGAATCCATAACCACCGTGGAAAGGGAAGGATATTCCCCGGAAAGGTCCAGTAAAGTATTCCCACTGGCCTGAACTATCTCGACCTCTTCCAGCAGAGCCTGATTCCCGGAGAGATCCGCTTTGATATCCCCACTGCTGGAGCCAATATCGAGCATTTTTAGCAGGGAACTGTCCATGTTGAGAGAACAATCCCCGCTGCTCAGCCTGGCCTTCAGGTCCAGGGGAACATCCTCTTTTAGCCGAAGGTCCCACTCGTTTCGGGCACTGCCTCCGGTTATGCCTCCTTGAATTTCTGGCTGCCTAACGATGAGCCTGCCCTGGCCCTCAAGGACATTATACTCAATTTCGGGCTTCCATGCAGCAACGTTGTACCGGAATTCGGCATTCAGAAGTTCATCCTCGCCGCCTGTACCCCCAATTATATTCATCTCGCCGCTATACATCTCGAGTTCAACATCTGCCGACCTCGCACCACCCAGGTCAACTGACCGGGATTCTGTCTGCAATTCTCCGACTTCAACACAGCCGGAGACCAAAAGCACAATTGTCAGGATGAAAAGCAAAAAAGGCTGCAGGATGTTTTTTGAAATATTTCCATGACCCTCGCTTTTCATTCTTTATCCTCCATCTCCATTTCTGGCCTCATTACATAATGAGCCGGGTTTACCGGGAATGCAGCCATTTTACTCTCTTTTAAGCCCGCTTATCAACAATGCTATTCCCAGGATTCCCAGAATTGCCCCCCCGACAACCCTGGCCGTATAATCCGGCATCACCATGAAAACCCATACTGCTATGACCACAAGTATTGCTCCGCCAACAACCTTTCCATTTACCATTGTTTACACCTTCCCCTTAATTTATAATATCGAATATATATAATTGTGAAATAATAAATTCGTTTTCCCTTATGAAATGGGACTTGTACGGAATTAAAAGTCCTGTAAAATGCCGCCCCCAGAATAATAGAGCCCCCCAGGACTACCCTGAGTTCCGGAATCTCCCCGAACAAAAGAAGATAACGATTCTTTTCCCACTAAAATCTCCCGAAGAAATCTCTCGGATAAAAGACCCCAGGGACTTATCTGGCAAGTTATTTAAGCAAATCCGGGGTTTTACCTGTCTTATGTTTCAGGTGAAAAAAGGTGCCCATCTGGCAGTGTTGCTTGGTTGTATTCTCTATGGGATGACAGGCTTATTCCTTGCTAATATTCACAACCTGCCCATAACTTCAATAATATTTTACCGCCTTTTCTTCGGGCTTGCCTTTATTTTCACTTATCTTCTGGCAACGAACAGGCTTGGAGAACTGAAACCTGGAAAAGGGAGAGCTCGTCTTCTCTTACAGGGCATCTTTGTCCTGGTTAACATGTTCTTTTATTTCCTGTGCGTAAAGGAAACCTGTTTTTCCATGGCTATCCTGCTCGAATACACTGCCCCGATCTACGTAATGCTGGCTTCACCTTTTGTTTTGAAAGAAAAGGTAGGGAAGGAGAGCATTGCAGCCCTTTTCCTTGCAATTGCAGGCGTTTATCTGGTGATCCGCCCGGAAGGCGGGTTTGGAACCCTCGAATTTTCCGGCAGCCATTTCATAGGGATCGCATCCGGACTCTTTGCGGGAATGCTCCTTGCAGTTATCATTATGAACGTGCGGGTCCTGAAAAAAGATCATTCCGAATTTGCAATCGCTTTCTGGGGCACTGCAATCAGCTGCCTCCTGATGGCACCTTTTGCTGCAGGGACTTCCATTTCCGTGCTTGTACCCAATATACTTCCTCTAATGGCTTTTGGGATTGTTTCTGTGGGAATTGGCGGGATTCTCACTACCATAGGCTTTGCAAACCTTGAGTCCCAGACAGGAAGCCTGCTTGCCCTTATCGAACCTGTTGCCGGGGTTTTTTTCGACCTGGCGTTTCTCGGGGTTGCCCTTTCAACAGGCCCCCTTACAGGCTGTTTCCTGGTCCTTACTGCAGCTGTAATCGTCAGCCGCCCGAGTTTTACCACCTGAATTGCGCCTCGGGATCGCAGGATAGTGGCCTTTCCCAAAAAAGCTTGAAATTAAGAGAAAAACCAGCAAGTAAAAACGACTGGAGAAACCTGTGAGACAAAACAACGCAGAATTAAATTCTATCTGAAAAATATTATTTTCCGATTCTCTTTTCTATTTTTATTTGAGTTTTTTCTTCTTTGTCTGCAGTTTTTGACGAGCCGCCAGACAGGCTGGATGGCTGGCGGAGGCGCTTATTTTACTGTGAATTGAAAATCGGTTCCCAGGGAAAGGAAAGTATTATCTCAGCCCCTGGGGATATTTCTTAAGTATTTGATCTTTCTTAATTGCAGGATTGGTTTGCCGATTTTGTTTTATCTGGTTGACAGGCCGACTCAGGCCCAGTGTGGCGCAGGGGGAGAAAACTGAAAGCTTCCAGCTCCGGGCACCGGAATATATCAAAAAATTAATCAAATAGACCTGCAGAGTTCGGAAAAAATATTAATATAAAAAAGGAAGTGAAGTAAAAGGAAACTTACCTTCTGAGGATCATAGACCTCAGGCGGTCAGCTGCACTTGCGGACTTATCAGCAATGCCTCCTACCTTTTCAACAAGCCCCATAAGGTGGCAGACGCCTGCCCCTCCGAGAGCATCTTCATGTTCGAAGATCTTTTTTAGGAGAGCTGTCTCAAGCACATCTACATCATGTTCCAGCCTTTCGACCTGAGGGACGATCTGCATTGTTTCTTTGATTTCTTCCTTGCTGAAAGATGTTGCAAGCAGCTTGTAAAGTTCGCCCACAAGCTCCTCATACAGCCTGGCGGTTTTCAGGGAGGCTGCCATGAGTTCCAGAAAGCCTTCCTTGATTTCATCCGGGAGGTTTTTACAGGGGCGCAGGGTCATCCAGTAGGCTGAAGCCTGGGCAAAATCAGCGATAGAGTCCTGCTGCTTGAGGAAAGAAAGGAGGTCCTTTTTGTTCACCGGCAGCCTGATGGAGGAGGGTATGCTTGCCCTGATTTTCTGTTTGATTTTGTCGGCATCATGTTCCAATATGTCGATTTCTTCAGTCCGCTCATTAAGAAGTACCTGATCTCCTTTGCAATAAGCTTCCATTGCTTCAGAGAGCTTCTCAACTGCAAGCACCCCTTTTTTAGCGTGCATTTCAAGAGGGACGAAGGGAGAGTCTGCGACCACGTCGAGTACGGAACGGATGTAGTCTTTCATAAAAATATCACCTCAAGTCCCACAAAGATTATTGCCGATGTAAGGGCAGCTATGGGGACTGTTGCTATCCAGGAAGAAATAATCTTCCAGATTACGCCCAGGTCAACGGCTGCAAGTCCACCTGCAAGCCCTACGCCAATAACCGAACCTACAAGGGTATGAGTAGTCGAAATCGGGAGAGAGCTATAACTGTGTATCAGAACCACTGAGGCAGTTGCAAACTGTGCGGAAAAGCCGCGTGTTGGGGTAAGTTCCGTGATCTTTGACCCTATGGTTTCGACCACCTTATATCCCCAGGTTGCCATGCCTATTACCATGCCAATGCCACCCATTACAAGCACACTGATAGGGATTTCGCTTCCTGTTACCCCCATCACGTTAAGCGCGGCAGAGAGAGGACCTACAGCGTTTGCGACATCATTTGACCCGTGCGCAAATGCGATATAACAGGCAGTTATGAGCTGTAAGAATATGAATTTTTTCTCAACGGCAGGCATATCTGAAGCCTTGTGAAGGTAAAGACTCCTTATTAGAGAAAAGATCAGAAACGCAAGAATAGCTCCAAGAACCGGAGATATAAACCAGCTAGCAACAATTTTCAGAAGAACAGTCCAGTGAATGTCAGAAAAAGAGATCGTTCCGTTATAAGCTGCAATCAACCCGAAGCCGAGCACGGAACCAACAATTGAATGGCTGGTTGAGACGGGAAGGTTGTAAAAGGTTGCGAGCGTTATCCAAAAACTTGCGGCAAGAATTGCAGCCAGCATCCCCAGCACCACAATATCCGGGTGAATGCTACTGATCATATCAATGGGAACGATCCCTTTTGCAATTGTCGAGGTAACCCGTTTTCCGAAGAACACGGCACCCAGGAATTCAAACACAGCGGCAATGACAATGACCTGCTTGATTGTTAGGGCACCCGTTCCTACTGAAGTCCCCATAGCATTTGCGAGGTCGTTTGCCCCTATGTTCCAGGCCATGTATAAGCCTGCAAGGATAATAGCTATGACAAGTAAATCCATTTTTTTCCTTACTCCAGAGATTTTAAACTCCAAAACTACTATAATTGCTATGATGCATGATTGCTATGATGCATAATTGCCAGATTCATAATTGCTAAATGCATGATTGCTATGATGCCTCAGATCTCTTCCAATTTATGCTTGATTTATGGAGTCTACACCTGTTCTCCTTAAATCCATGTATCTTATGGTATTCCAGACCATTTCATTATATTTTATGTTTTCCATATATTTTAGGCCGCTCTATATAATCTATAGATCTATATATGTCTATTATTAATATATCTTAATGTCTCTTTTCGAGTGCGGAGATCCTATTATAAGGGGCCTGACATTTAGTAAATTTATTTTCAATGTAGGCACATGAGTTCGATTTATATAAATTGCCCTCTCGGGCAGGCGTTTAATTTTTATAAGAAGTTTATTGATTAACCGGGTTTTAAGTCTGGTTGATTTCAGATCTATCTGGCTAGAGATAAATTCAGGAGAAATACCACTGCTCCGAGTATTTTTCGTTAATGACAAACATTAAATACGTAAGTGAGATGATAAAAAATTGAAAATTGAAAAATAATGTCCTTATATCAAATAGCTTCAAAAAAAGGCTGATTAACCCTCTATGTTAGAGAGGTTCCAGCATCTGTGTTGGCGTAAACTCGTGCTTCAGGATACGGTTCTTAAGCATCGTACAGAGTCTTTCTGCCCGCGCCCTGTCTGACTGCCGCAGTGAGATCGGGACAGTTCCTTCTGCCAGTTCTATAGAGCCCAGTCTTGCACGGAATACTCCTTCAGAACACTGGAGTGTACAGGTGCCGCAATTGATACAGAGATCTCTATTGATAACGAAATTATTTGAAATTGCATCCGTAGGACAGGTGCGCATTGCGGCACAATCCGGATGGTGCAGGCACCGTTCTTTTTCGCTCCGGATGACCCTGTCGGTGCCTTCCCAGATATGCCCGTAGTTTACTTTTGTATGTGCAGTGCGCCCGTTTACATCCGAGACAGGCAACGGGACATTGTGGTCCAGGATTTTTAATCCCGAGAGAGTATCTTCATCAAGGACAGGTATAGGGACTGCAAGGGAGGTCAGGCACTCAGGCCCGTGTGAGGTTTTCATCCCGCCCATCATCGCCGGGTCCATTCCCTTCATATCTGCAAAGGCGGAGACATTCGGTTTATCGAGGCTGGACCTGGTCCCTCTTCCCATAATATAACCGGGTGCACCATTCAAAAGAACTCTTGTACCCACGCCTATTATCCTGCGGGAGGGGTCATTTTGAAGCGGGTTTATTTCCCCGCAGCCTGATACCGTTGCTTCCGTAAAAGGTCCTGTCAGGCCCGTCACAGAAAAAATAGTATTGATTGTGGCCGAAGTGGGGTTTATAAGTGCGTGGTAATTTTTAAACGCAAGCCTTGTGGTAATGATCCTGGCATAGTCGATATCATCAAGCGTAACCTGATTTTCATATCTCCTGCCGTGTGCTTCCACGAGGACGTCAATCTCTTTTCCTTTTACAAGGTCCCGGAAAAGGTGTCCTCCGCCATACCGGTCATCTGCATGCGCTGTCCCGTTTATCACAAGGTCCACAACCCCAAGCCGTTCGTTCGGGCAGGGGCCGGGCTGAGCAGGCACACCATTTAGCCAGATGGAGTCTGCCCTCTCAAAACTGCACTTTCCGGCTACAGGGACCATCATAACTGCCATTGTGCCGGACATCACGCCAAATGTTCCGGTCGTGACCACATCCACATCATCGAGAGTTACCTTTTGACCGGCACGTACCATGGACTTGAGTTCGGCAGCAGTTAGAATTATCGCTTCATCACGTGCGATTTTCCTATTAATTTCCTCGATAGTCTTCATAATATCCTTATATCCTCAAGCCGGACGTGGAGTCCTGAAGGTTTTTGAAAACTCATGTTCACAAGGGCAGTATGTGCAATTCCGATCATGCAGTTGCCGGGCAGGAAATACTGGCGGGTCCCGAAGACAGGGGGTTTTCTTATAGTACTTGCAATTCCTTCGAAAGCGTGGACATGATAAGCCTGGACGTCGTGGACGTCTTCTTTTCTTGCGGCCATAGGACCCACAGTATGGCACTCAATTACACCTGTGACCGGGTTTGCACTCAGGACTCTCAAAGCATGATAGACAGGACATCCCGGGCCTGCCGGACGGCCGGTTACGAGGTCTCCTTTTTTGATATCCCATTTTTCCACAAGGTCTGCCCTGAAAGGCACTATAAATTTGCGGGCTGAAGGCTCACCCGGAAACGGAAAGAGTACGAAGTCATATTCTCTCCCGACAACGTCTACACCTGAGTAAGTGATATTTCTGGCCTGGATCGCAAGATTTTCCCGGCTCAAAATGTTCCCTGGGCTCAAAATGTTATCCGGGCTCAAGATATTGTTTTTACTGTAGAAAGGACACAGTTCCAGCTCTGCTAATCCGGCTTCAAGCCGGCCAACAAAGTCAGAACAGGTCTGGGAACCGCAGGCCCCACAGTTTTTACCCGGGGGATTCCATTCAATCACTATCAGTCACCTCTATACAGGGGTTCTGGCATATCCAGTGGCCGGATGACTCCAAAGTGGTTTTTCCACCCAATCTCTTTTTTACCGATACAAATCGTACATACGCCAAGAGGAGGGGAGCCTCTGAGCATGATAGGATCTTGCCCTATTTCCGGTTGATTGACAATTCTTCGCATCAGGTATCTGAGCCCGGTTCCCTGAATTGCATTTGTCTCTACAATGTCAATATCCGGGACAACTTTTCTGATGCTTTCTCTGAAGACCTCTTTTTCTGCCTGTGAGACAAGATCGGTTTTCGTAACAACTGCCACATCTGCAAGAGCGAGCAGAGGTGCCATTTTGAAGGGTGAGTTTGTGCCTGAGATCGAGCTGACAACTGCAATCCCGAGAGAATGTGTTGTGTAAGGAGTACACCTGAGACAGAGACCTGCACTTTCAATTATCAGAATATTTCTTGAAAGGCTCTCCGCCCAGTGCAATGCGTCATCAAGGACGAGAATTCCCATATGGTCAGGACATACATCTCCGGAATATACCTTTTTGACAGGAATGCCAAACTCTTCTGCAAGTTCCTCATCTTCTGTTGCATGCACAACGTCAATTTTGAGAAAGGCAGGAAGTGAGCCTTCAGGCAGGTTCTTTATAATCTGGCGAATTACAGCAGTTTTTCCTCCGCTGGGAGGGCCTGCGATTATGAGGAGTTTCATCTGCAGATCACACCCTGTTCAACTGAAATCCCTGCTCAACCGCAGCTATTAAAACTTCTGAAGAACCGGATGAAGAACCGGAAGAAGAATCTGAGGAAAAGGAGGCTCCCAACCTGAGTTGTTCTCTGATCTGGTGGAGTCTGTCTTCAATTACGGCAAGGTCTTCAATAAGGTCCTGCTCCTGTCCTGTCGGTTCGATCACAGAGGAAACTCCTCCATACCTCATTACGATACGCTTGCCGGCTGTAAGAGCCAGGTACGGGTCGTGTGTTACAAGGATAACAGCCTTGTTTCCTCTCTGGAGAGACTGGATAACACGGTCTTTGAAGATCCCTGCATTCTCAATCTCATCAAGAAGAAGTATCGGAGTGTCGCCGATTACAAGGGCATCTGCAATCATAAGAGACCGGGTCTGGCCCCCGGATAAACCGCTCATCCGGCTTTTAAGGCTGATCTCTTCTCCGGTAAATGTATTTGCAAGATTTATTGTCTCATCGAGTAAATCGTCCCTGCCAGGTCTCCGTGCTCTTATATGCATAAGCAGGAATTCTTCGACTGAAAGGTCCGCCAGACAGCGTGTATTCTGGGTAATCAGGGAAATAGGTTTGAAGGCTGGCTCCCGTACGAAGGCCTCTGGAGGTTCTTCCCCATTGATGAGAATCCTTCGACCTGTTATGGTATCCCCCTGTGCAAGATTTTCAATATCATTGATTAAAGCCGATTTTCCCGAACCTGTCGGACCCACTATTGACAGGGTGTCCCCGGGTCTGATCTCTATCCTGTCAAACCCTTCCTGTTCTCCAAGTCTGTTCCGTCCAGATTCTATGGTAAGAGTAAATTGCTGTGTCATGTACTCAACCATTCCTATCTTAATTTTATAAACCTTTCCGTAAATTATGGAATTTTATCCCATTATGCCTAAATTATAAAAAAATATACCCATATTAGGACAATAAAAGAGGTAAAATGGAAAGAATATACTAATTAGAAACTATGAATCAACTAATTCGAACCTGTGCATCTCCTCAAGAATTGCCTGAAGAGCTGGTTGATGAGCTGTCATTACATGAGTGCGGATAAAAAGAGGGCTGAAACCTCAAGTTTATTAACCCGGGTAGGTTAACAATTGTGAACACCGTTATAGTAACAATTGTGAACATATATAGGTTGCGATACATCCCATCTGACAGGAAAAAGTAATCAGATTCGAAATTCTTGAACTACAAGCCGGTTCAGGGAAAATCGGTTGATACTATGCCGGGCGGAGCAAACCTAATAGGTTTTCCGTTTATTCTTTGCAGCGCCGCACGCCCTTCACCCATCGCGCATTAATAGATAAAAATGAAAACATCAGATGTGCCTGGAATTCCTATCCAAAATTATTATCCATGCAACCGGACACGTCCAGAAAATCTGAATACTATGAAAAAAGTCCTCCACAGGGTCCGAGAGATACTTTCCTAAATCCCAAGACCATTTTGAAACCCACAGGTAAATATAGGACGCTCCCGCCAGCTTGTCTGGCGGTAGGTTGAAAAAGAAGAAAAAGAGATAAAAAATACTGGAAAAAAGTATTTTTCAGGTAGAATTTTACTTGCTGGTTTTAGTTGCTATCTTATCGGTTTACCGGCCATTTCTACCTGTTAGTTTCTTACAGGCTTTCCCAGTCGTTTTTACTTGCTGGTTTTTCTCTTAATTTCAAGCTTTTTTGGGAAAGGCCGCTCTACTGCGTCGAGCGTGACAAAAACGACCCGGTACAGTGAATAAGGTTGTATGGGGCAGAGAAATCGTAATTTAGCCCTCTTGATTGAAGATCAATGCTAAAACCCATAAGTTAGTCCGCTTGAGCGAGCAAAGCGAGTGAAACGGACCGCGTACTGTTGCGATTACATCGCAACTCCCAGGAAATCTCCGATTTCCTGCGATCCCGAGGCGCAATTCGGGCAGCGCAACTCGGGCTTTACTCCAGTTTTGCCCTTGCGGATTCTACTGCAGTTTCGCTAACAATTTTACCGGCAAAAACGTCAGCAAGAACTTCAAGTTCATCCTCTGAATGGTTTTTTGTGAAAGTCATAAGTGATAGCTGCCTCAATACAGGAGTTTTGTTATTATGCCGAATGTGCCATACTTCATGGGCAAGTACGGCTTTTAATTCCGAATCGTCCATCAGTTCAAGCATCCCCAATGATAAAAAAATGCTTTTTCCAGAGGCAAAAGCCCCCGGTACTGCTGAATCGTAATAATACACCTTTGCTCCTTCGGTTAAATTATTCACAAATGCCTGGGGCCAGTCCATGATTTCTGTAATCGGCTGGGCGCCGTGTCTTCGGATCAGGATTTTGTAATACACTCTTGGCAGGAGCATAATAATTACAGTTGAAAGAATGACATAGGCGGTATAGATTTCGATTGTCAGCATTTGACTGCACTGCATAGCGGAAACAATTGTGCCTATAACCGAGACCATGAATAACTGTGCAGCAATGAACGAAGAAATCCTGAGAACCGGTTTTCTGGCTTTAAGATAAAACGTGAAAAGCAGTAAAGCCAGAAATGCCTGTATCCCTATTAATGGCAAAAGGTCAGAACCGGTGATGCACGTTATATAGCAGTCAATTTCTTGCGTTATGGAGAACATATCCTCCGCCCAAAAACTTGTATTCTTAGAACCTGCTTCTCAAGGACTCTCACTTCTGAATTCACTTCTGAATTCACTTCTCAAATCATTTTTAATCCACTTCTGAATTCACTTTTTACCGTGATAAGTATGGAAATTTTCAATAGCCACCTTGCCGAAGGTATCTACAAGGCTGTCCAGCACTTTTTTTGTGATGGTATTTGCGGTATTGTCCATAGACTCTGTTGCAGAATACAGATACCTTACCCTGTTCCCGCTCTTATCCACCGCTCTTTTTGCATAACCGGCTTTTACAAGCCTGTCCAGGGTCCCTGCCACGCTGGATAAAGGAATACCTGTTTTTTCGGTAATATCCGGCGTTGTTGACTCCTGATTTGTCCACAAAACCTCCATGATCTGGGCTTCAATGGGACTGAAAAATTTGGTCAAACCCTCATTGGAAAGATTTATTCGGTCTAATTTAACCATGGCTTTACGACTGCTGTAAACAAATATAAGCTTTGTGATGAGCTTTAGGATAACTGGTTTTTATCCAGGGCTTTTTTTGCACAGGTCGTTTACATCCAGCGTAAAGTTAAAGTAGGTTTACACTCAACGTAAAGTCATACCTTTACATCAAGTGTATAGTAAATTTGATTCAACGTAATTATCCAACGTAATTATCCAACGTAATTATCCAACGTAATTATTCAACGTAATTATTCAACGTGAGAATTGAAGGTAAACTGTTGAAAAGTAAACCGCTGAAAAGTAAATCGGCAACAGGTATTGAGGATTACAAATGCGTTTACATATGTTAGTCTTAAAAGACATATCCCGCAGGAAGACAAAACTCGGATTTGCAGTGCTGAGTGTGGTAATAGCTGCTGCAGCAATAGTAGCTGTAGTCACCACATTTTCCGCAGCAACCGAGGGTCTTTATGAAGAATCGAATAAGTTCGGTGCAAACATCATTGTCAGACCTGAGGTAACAACCATACCTCTTGTTGCGGGTTCAACGTCTATTGGTTCTCTGTCTATGGGAGAGAACTATATTGAAGAATCGGAAATTCCCAAAATTTATACTATTAAAAATAACTCCAACCTGGCAGTTGTAGCTCCAAGATTGTATGGGGTCGCAGAACTTGGCAATTCTTCTGTCGTTATAATGGGGGTAGACCCCGAGAAGGAGAAAAACCTCAAGTCCTGGTGGGAAGTCCAGGGGCACTGGATAACTGCAGAAACCCCTGAGAAAACCGAAGTAATGGTAGGTTCGGATATAGCCGGCCCCCTGGGGCTGAAAGAAGGGTCCCCGATAACCCTTAGCCAGGGCAATCTTTCAATTGATGCCGTTGTTGCCGGGGTAATAGAAAGCACGGGCGGCAATGAAGATGGATATGTGATTCTTCCGCTTGCAGCATCCCAGTACCTGCTTTCTAAAGAGGGGAAGGTCAGCAGTTTAGAGGTAAGGGCACTCTGTAACGACTGTCCTGTTGAAGAAATGAGCAGGCAGATAGAAGGAGTGTTCCCCGGACTGGAAGCGCGGTCAATGAGCCAGATTGTAGATACCGAAATGGCAGTTGTCGAGCATACTCAGTCTTCCGCAATGGCGGTCTCAATAATTACCCTGCTGGTGAGCACATTGACAGTTGCTTCCACCATGCTTGCATCTGTGAATGAAAAGCTGAAGGAGATCGGTATTATGCGAGCGGTCGGTGCAAGTAATGCTCAGGTAGTATCCATGCTTTTCTTTGAAGGAGCGATTATCGGAATAATCGGTGGCGGTATTGGATTTGCCATAGGTACGGTAGCCTCGTCCATTGCTGCTCCTATGCTGGTCTCGGTGTCGCCTTCGCCAATGTGGGAAATCCTGCCGCTGGTTGCCGGAATCTGTATACTTACCGGAATGGTGGCTTCGGTTATCCCTGCAAAAAGAGCGCTTGGAATTGACCCTGCGGAGGTGTTGAGAAGTGTCTGATAATCCCGTATCTAACAGTCCTGTGTCTGACAGTCCTGTGCTTGAGAACCCTGTGTCTGAAAAGCCTGAATTTTCCGTTAATCCGGAAATGCCGGCTAATCCTGAGAACCTGAGTACAAACCTGATTCAGGTCAAAGATGTGACAAAAAAATACAGGCTTGGCCACAATGAGGTCGAAGTCCTGCACGGGATTAATCTGGAAATCAAAGACGGGGAATTCGTGTCCATTATGGGCCAGTCGGGTTCCGGAAAAACCACTTTAATGAACATTATCGGGATGCTGGACAGACCAACTGGTGGAAGCATCCTCATCAAAGATATCGATATCACAAAAAAATCCCAGAAAGAACTTGTCGAGTTCAGGCGCAGGACTGTTGGGTTTGTGTTCCAGCAGTTCCACCTTATTCCCTCCCTCACAGCCTATGAAAATGTTGCCCTGCCGCTGGTGTTTGCGGGTGACAAAGATGACGGCGCAGTTGCCAGCGCTCTTGAGAGAGTCGGGCTGGCTCACAGGATGCACCACAAACCGGTAGAACTGAGTGGAGGAGAACAGCAGAGAGTTGCAATTGCCAGGGCTGTTGTTATGAAACCGAAAATCCTGCTTGCAGACGAGCCCACAGGGGCTCTTGATGCAAACACCGGATCCATGATAATCTCGTTATTAAAATCGCTGGCAGGAGAGGTGACTGTCATAATGGTCACTCATAACAAAGAGCTTGCAGCGTATTCTGATCGCATAGTATACTTAAAAGACGGAAATGTTGCGGTGTAAAAAAACTATATCGGAGTAAAAAACATGAATGGAAAATTAATACTTACGGTTTTGTTAGCAGTAGTGGTGTCTCTGGTGGCAGCCGGATGCACGGAAATAGGGTCAAAAGGTACAGCTGATGCAAGCCCGGTAAAGGCGACTTGGATTACCACTCAGGCCAGTGGAGACCAGATATCCATTCCTGCCAGTTCTGTAGAAGAGGATACGAATGTTCACTTTAAGGTGAACACCGACAGCGGGGAAATTGCAGTCATGGCATACAGGTTTAATGATGAGGTCTTTGTAAGGTCCAATGTATGCCCTCCTTGCAATTCAATAGGATTTACCCTTGATCAGGGCACCCTTGTATGTGATTCCTGCGGCACTGTCTTTGATGCAGCAACAGGAAACGGCATAGGAGGAGGCTGTGTGGCATATCCGAAGGAGAGCATCCCTTACACGGTTTCAGATGGCAAGATTACTCTGAAACTCGATGATGTGGTGGCTGCTCACGAGAAAACTATTGAGCCGAATTAACAGCGTTGAAGCTTTTTCAGATTAAACCTTACGCAGTTGAAATACGAAATCGAGTACAATAAACAAATCGAGTGCAATAAACATTGCCATCTAACTACGAATTAGATGACCTGAGGTTTATTGCTCTTGATTTCTCAGCTCAACTGCAGAAGTCCTGAATTCATTACAGATACGAATGATCATCTATTTACACTGGGATTAACATGAACGAAATTGAAGTTAGAGAATTAGTGCCATCCGAATACAGAGAATGGGATTTGCTTGTGGAAGAGGTCCAACCCGGCACCCCCTTTCATACCAGTGACTGGGTAGAGATTTACAGGGATGTCCTTTCAAGAGATCTCAGGATTTACGGTTGTTTCAAAAACGATGAGCTTGTGGGAGGCTGCCCCATTTTTGTTAAGAACCTCAAAGGGGTCCTGAAGGTGGCATCTTCGATAAGCAATATGACGGACTATTGCGGACCTCTTCTAAAGGAGAGTTCCAGCCCCAAAGCAAGCAAAAGAGTACAGGAGACCCACGAGATCTTTAACGCCCTCCGGGAATTCCTTTGCAGGCAGGGTTTTGATAGTATTAACCTGAAATTCTCTCCGGGGATTGAGGATATAAGACCATTCACCTGGAACGGATGGGACTCAAAGGTCCACTATACCCATCATCTGGACCTGAACGAAGATGTCGAGAGCAACATTTCAAGGACGATCCGGAAGGACCTTAAATCCGCATCCGAGGCCGGACTCAGGACAAGGATATGGAATGATCTTGAAACCTATTATGAGCTGTTTTCCAAAGTATATGAGAGACAGCACCTGAAACCTCCGCTTCCCAGGAAGTTTTTCGAAAAAGTATTCAATCTGATTCGGAAAAATAATATTGGCTACATGCTTGTTTCCGAAACTCCCGAAGGAGAAGCGGTTGCAGCACATCTGACCCTTTATGGGAAAAAAGGCACGATTGCCTGGTCTTCTGCCCGGGACCCGTCTTTTAGCCTGAGGGGGTCCAATGCTCTGCTCTATTATAAGGAGTTTCTTGATCTGAAGGCCAGAAATTTTGAATACATGAATGTAATGGCAGGAAACGTTCCCAGATTTGCGGATTATATCCTGGGCTTTTCTCCGAAACTTGTGCCTTACTACAGCGTGACCCTTGAGAATAAAAGGTATTCAGCCCTGAAAGCTTTATACAAAATAGCGACTTGATCCGGAAAACCGGACTTGCAGTCCTATTCCTATAGCGGATGTGAAATCGTGGATGCAAGATCAAAAAAGAAGTAAACATTTCCGTTAATGTGATAAACAGCGAGCCTGTAAACATGTGCTTCGGATGTAAGAATCGTTTCTGGTTTGCTGGCCATACTCTGTGCGTGGCAGGAAGGACGGTATAGATAAAGTTCAGTATATTCTGATTGGCTCTGTGTCCTTTTAATTGTTGAAGAAAAAATGGGTATGGAGTCATTCCTGATTTACAGAACTTTTGGCATACTGCCGTTAAGGATACTATAAAGTCAATTATAATATCCAGTATCCATAATAGCCAGGTTGTCTATTGTAAATTGACAGTGTCTCATAATTTTCATTTTTTCATAATTTTCATTTTTTCATAATTTTCATTTTTTCATAATTTTCATTTCCTCATAATTTATATTGTCTCACAATATTTTTCTGCTAGTCTACCAGTCTATTTTTAATACTTGATTTTGAAAAGCCAGTAAATAAGAGTCTTAAAGAGCTTATTTTTGAATATCAATTCCTTTATAAGATTAGACAAAAAACAGAAATTATATTATGTATATTATAATTGATAATTATATCTGTAGTCACATATTTATACTATGGATGATTATTTATTATTAATAAAGTTGAAATGTTTGCTCAGGAATTATGAAAAATATAATTTCAAGTTACTGTCACTGATATTGTCCTTGAAGATTCTTTTGGAAAATTTGATTATAGATCCACTTCCAGAGTATAATTTGAAATTATTTTTTATGATTCTTAAGCTTGTTAATAAACAGTTGAAAAAATAGAATCGTTTTTTGATATTTGAGAGGAGGTAAAAATAATGAAAAAACTTAAAAAGGAAATCAAAACGACAGACGCACTGTCCCGCGAGGAGTTCAAGCAACACATTATCTCTAAAGCAGAGTTGAACCCGGAGTTCAAGCAAGCATTATTGGACGATCCGGAGCAAGCAGTCGGACAACTGGGCCTGAAGACTCAGGCAGATGTGAAAGTTAAAGTCTTGGAGGAATCTGCTGATGTTATCTACCTGGTATTGCCCCAAAAATTGACTCAAATGAATGGGGGATGTGTCGGATGCGATGGTGTAGGAGGCTGCGGGTTCTGCGAGTGCAAAAGCAGTATAGGTAACAGGTTAAATATACGTTAAAACTATGAAACCGTCCATCTATAATTTTGTCTGGTCAACCGATGACCCTGAAAAGGTAATGATTTTTAACAGTCTTACTACAGCACTAGCTGAAGTGAGCAAGAGCCGCATAGATTTATTGAACGTTTCTCAGTTTGATTACGCTCTCTTGCCAGAAGACAAAAAGCAGTTTGCTGATGAGCTACGAAAGGGAGGATTCGTCGTTGACGACACTGCTGATGAGCTGAGAACGGTCAAATTTGCCTATAACAGCGATAAGTATGACAGCGAGATAGTCAGACTGGTTATTGCCCCCACTTTAGCCTGCAATTTTGCCTGCGCCTATTGTTACGAACAACTGGACAAAAGCCAGGGCAAGAATGAGGGTCAAAATGTTTTCATGCCAGACGAGGTAAAAGAGGATTTGCTTAACTACATCGGAAAAATAGTAAAGACTGGAAAAGATGTATTTGTAACCTGGTATGGCGGAGAGCCACTTCTGGCAAAAGAAACTATTTTTGATTTATCTCAGAAAATAATTGCCATTACAGAAGAGAATAAAGTCGGATATTCTGCTGGCATGATCACTAACGGCTATCTAATTTCAGAAGATCCTGAAACCGTTCAGAACCTTAAGAAGAACAGAATTAAGTTTATTCATATTACCCTGGACGGGCCTCGCAAAGTGCACAACAGCCGTAGAATGCTTAAAGGGAGCAACGGCCCGACATTCGACCGGATTCTTGAAGGAATCAAACTTCTGAAGGCAAACGATATCGAGACATATATCCGCGTAAACACTGACCGCTCCAACATCGAGAATATAAGCAGCCTTCTGGATGTGTTAAAGGATAACAACCTGAGTGACATATTCATTTACCTGGGCCATGTTATCCCTTATACAGCGGGATGCAAGTCGTATGAGAGTTCCTGCATATTGACAGAAGAATTCTCTATAATAAACCAGAATTTTTATAAAAACTTAAACCAGATGGGATTCGATGCAGGCAGAGAGTCCTTTTACCCAAGATTTGCCCGTGCCTGCGACGCCAATCGGACGAATGCTTTTGTGCTTGACCCCGACGGGGACATGTACAAGTGCTGGACAGAAATAGGCAACAAGTCCGCAAGCATCGGAAAAATCGGCGACCTGGCACGGCAAAAAAAGGATAAGGAAAACCGCGAGATCCAGTGGCTGACCTGGGAGCCTTTCGAGTATCCCGACTGCGTAGAATGCAAGATGCTGCCCATCTGCATGGGAGGCTGCGCCAACCAGGCTATGTTCATTAACAAAGGCCGACCCGAATGCAAAGAATGGAAATATGGTCTGGAACATTACGTTCGAACCAGGTTTTCCAATTTGAAGGCTATGAGAGCAGCTATCAATAAGTCTTGCTGATTGGCAGAAAAACGGCTATAGTCAGGAACCTCATCTTTGATACAAAAGTGTTAGGTTATCTGATTTATCGTATATTTTTTTTCATATTGGCTTTTTTAATAAATCCCCTCAAAAAGGTATATTCCAGTAAACACTTTGAGCTGGCAATCTATATTTCACAGGGACGATTTAATGAGGATCAAAATTGCGATGGCATTGATGTCTGTTATCTTCATGCTCGGAGTCGCAATTATAACCAATGTATTCCACTTATTGCCTGGTTCCGATGAAGCTGTCCTTCTATTATTAATGAGCACAATATCTCTTTTCGGTTCTGTGCTTTTCTTATTAGAAGCAAGAAAAGAAATACCCAGATGGTATCTGGCAGTCCCGTTTTGTATTTCGCTATTTTTACTGGTTATTGTAAGTTTTTGGGAAGTTAGTGGTGAAGAACTTCTTAGTGGCTACAGGTACCTCGTAACACCCCTCGTGATAACACTTCTGGCGTTATTGTCCCCATTCTCGCTACTGGTCTTTTTATCTTTGCATGGGCATCCATACTCGATGAAAGCATATCTTGCAGTTTCATCTACAGCGAGTATTATTTCTATATTTTCCCTTTTCTTTGCAGTCTGGGAAATTTCATCAAGGCACCCACAAGAAGCGTCTTTTAGTGGCGGTCTCATAGCAATTTATTTACTTTACTGGCTGGTTGTGATGCCGGTTATGGGATTAAGTTTTTTGCTTCGTGCAATAAAGTGAAGGAATAATCGGATTGTATGAAGCAGAATGCCAAGTCAGATGATCCTGAAAAAAAGATGTCTGGTTTATGGAATATCCTCTAAAAGGTATGCTCTGTACTATTAACTCCGGTATTGTGAAACTGGTCAATAACCAGTTACATGAATAAATTATAGGAAATTTAGGTTTTGAGTTGAAAAACAACCAAGTTAAACAACAAAAAGTTAGGATTTTCTAAAGGTATTTAGCATTTGTTACTTGAGGGAGCTGTCAGATCTTCCGGTTTTAATTGATTTTTTAAATGTTTCTGCACCGGTATATAAAAATTTTACTTTATAGCTGCTTGATAAACATAAGAAGTTCACGCAATATAGAACAAAGTACACAGAAAGACAAAATTGGTCTCTGTAGAAATTTTCTGAGATTAAAAATTCCCATTAGTTTGGACTAAATCGCCAGATATATTTTCACTTCTTTTTTAGCCTATTGAAGCTGGTTTCTAGATGATTTTTACAAAGCCCAAAATTGTTCATCTTATAAAGTAACATTCTATTAACTTTAAGCCCTTAGATAAATTCCTAATCTTTTTATATAAGCAAATGTTATCTTAAAATACGATCACTGATTGATAACTAAAATCGCCAATATAACTAATGAATAGTCCAATATATTTATTTTTAGAGAATGTATGTACACTTTGTTCGTACGATATTAATAAAGACATTAGAAAAGATTAAAAACTGAATTTGTTTCATATTAATGTTTAGAAGAGACGGAGTTCTGGAGGATTTAATTGTCAGTTTGCCCTACCCCCCTATTTGGTAAAAATGAGGGACCATTTGTCGACAGAAAGGAGTACATTAAGACATTTGAAACAGCCGTTAAAAATATAGGAAGTAAAAATTACAGTGTTCTGGTTTATTATGGAGTTGGTGGAATCGGCAAAACCAGTTTGCGAAAAGAACTCCTAAAAAAACTAAAAGATCAAAACCAATCATGTAGGAATAAATTTGTTTGGACCACAGTTGATTTTAGCATAGAATCTCACAGGAAAGTAGACAGCTTCCTTGGAATCCTTAAAAGTGAATTACAAGAAAAGTATGACATCAAATTCCACTTGTTCGATATTGCATATGCATCTTACTGGCAAAAGGTAAATCCCCAAATCCCTTTTTCAAAAGACGGATACTCTGAAGATAGCATTGTAACTGACCTACTTGACCTCGTCGGTGGCTATTATTTCTCGATAAATTACAGTAACGTGAAAAAAATTGTAGAAAAAGCTCCCAATCACTTAAACGAGTGGTGGCTAAAAAGAAATACTGATATAAAAACAATACTAGACAAAGAACCAAGTGACCTCAGAAACCTATTACCTGCTATTTTTGCACGTGATTTAGATGATTACTTGGAAAAAAACTCAAAATCAGCTATTTTCTTTCTAGATAGCTATGAAACCTTATGGGAAAAAGAAGAAAAAGGCAAATATAACTCACGTGACGAATGGATCAGGGAAATTGTTGCAAACTTAACTGAATCAGCTCTCTGGGTAATCTGTGGGAGAGAAAAGCTCCGTTGGGAAGAAGAAGAGAAAGATTGGAGTAATTATCTCGATCAGTACAAACTTGAAAAACTTCCCGATGAAGATGCCCTTAATTTTCTTAATCTTTGTAAGGTCGAAGATGAGGAGATTCAAAGGGTGATAGTCAAGGGTAGTGAGGGTGTTCCTTATTATCTTGAGCTTGCTGTTGATACATACACTGAAATTATAAAAACCAGTTATCCAAAACCTGAAGATTTTGCAAGAACTCATAGTAAAATTTTTGTTAGGTTTATGAAACATTTAGATACCCAAGAACAAGAAACTCTAAAAATTATATCAACTCTCCGTTTCTGGAATGTAGATATACTCAGAGCATTAGTTAACACATTTATGACAGGTTATTCCCTTACAAAGCTTTCGGAGCTGAATAGATTCTCTTTTATTCAGGAAAGTGAAGGAAAATTTCAGTTGCACCCACTCATGAAAGAAAGCTTACAGGCTTACCAAAGTCAGGAGTCAAAGGAAGACGTTAACAGTTTTATGTGTGACTACTACACCAAGAAAATTGAGAATATGAATATTAAATCAATGACTATAGAACACGAGACATTATTAACTGAAGCTTTTTTTCACGCCAAAAATGCATTAGCAACAAAGGATTTATACAAATGGTTTACTACTTTTTCAAACCCATTCTATGATGCAGCATCATACCAATTAATCATTCCCATGTATGAGGAAATGTTGCAAATTATTGAATCTGAATCAGGACTAGAGTATCCATTTGTTACAACAATCCTAAATAACCTAGCATCTCTTTATCTTCAAATAGGAAAATACGATAAAGCATTACCTAAGTTTCAAAGGGCACTTGAAATAGAAGAAAAAGTACTCGGATCTGAGCACTCTATCGTTGCAACAACTCAAAACAATATTGCAGCTCTTTATGATGATATAGGAAAATACGGTGAGGCATTAGAGTTCTATCAAAAGTCTCTTGCTATTTCCGAAAAGGTACTAGGATCGGAACATCCTGATGTCGGATTAAAACTAAATAATCTCGCAGGAATTTACCAAATGATGGACGAGCACGGTAAAGCGCTAGAACTTTACTATCGAGCATTTGAAATATTCGTAAATGGTCCAGAACCAGACTACAAAAATATTTCGGTTAGTTTAAGCAATATTTCAGAACTTTGTCGTGAGATCGGGGAGTACGAAGAAGCACTGGAACTTAACAAAAAAGCACATGAGATAATGGAGCAATTGATAGGATCAGAGCACCCAGATATTGCAACTTCATTAAACAATCGTGCTTTAATATATCAAAAAATGGGAGAATATGAAAAAGCGATCCAACTTTACGAAGAGGTACTTGAAATAATTAAAAAAACAAGAGGATCAGAACACCCATATATTGTAGCAGCAGAAAACAACCTAGCATTACTTTTAGAGGATATAGAAGAGTACGAGAAAGCTATAGAACACTATATAGAGGCTATTAATTTAATTGATGTCATAGGATTAGAACATCCATACACTGCACTTACGGTGAAAAACTTCGGATCTTTCTGTCTTTGTACTGGACAGTTCGAAAATGCAATTTTCTATTGTAAATGGGCACTTGAATATTATGAAAATCAGCTTGGACCAGAACATCCAGATATTGCAAACATTTTAAATAATCTTGCAATTGCTTACCTTCAACTTGAAGTTTATGAAGAATCTCTACCCTTATTTGAACGATCTCTCAAAATTTTGGAAACTAAAGTAGGTACTGATCACCCAGATTATAAAGCTGTAGAAGTAAATATTCAGGATATTAAGACAGAAATGAAAGAAAAAAGTAACCACTAAGCCTACAAGAAATCACTTAGTTACTATCAATCTTCACTTGACAGATACATGTGATTAATAATTGATAGAATATACAAAAATACATCAATAACCAGCAAACTCATGAAGAAATTATTAATTTTGTTTTCCCCAAGTTGAATAATTATGAAAATATTAACTATTTCCTTGGGAAAAACTGATATTCTTTTGTTGATCTTTTTGTTCATTGCCTCTAATGTATGCTCTGTACTATTATGAAAATGAAAAAATCAGTTTTATGGAAGATGAAAGATCTTACATGCTTCACGGGCTTGGGCATTTAACAAACCTTTTTCCTAATTCTGTAGAGGATTGGCAGGCTGAAATTTGGCAAGATATTCTTAAACTGCATTATGGGAAAATTACTGGAAAGGACATTCAAGAGAAGTATTCAAACCTTTATGCAATTTCCAGGCTTACTGTTAGTACTTCCAATGTGTTGAGCAGATTTAAGAAACTGAATGAAGAGAAAAACTGGAACGAACAGATTAATCCTTTTAACTTCTTTCTTGTAGGTTTTCAGACAATTAAAGAAAATGACAAGGCTGTTAAGCCTATGGCTCCTTTCACCAAGGATTATCAGAAGATAGTTTATGAGCCATTTATTGATTATGAAACAGGAGAAGTTAAGGAAGGATCTCAATATTTCAAGCCATTAAGCAGGACAATCTTGGAATACGTTGATCATCCAGAATACAAGTTTGATGGTGATGAGGTAGTCTTAGAGAGAAAACACATTCATGCGGATGGTCTGGTCTACATAGGGAAAGAAGCCAACAATATTGATGAGCAGGCACTTGATGTGAAGAAGGCTCAGGAATTTGTCAACAAACAGGAGATAATGAATAACATTCTCAATATATCACAAACTGAAGCTGAAGCTCTCGGAGTTTCTAGGAGCAGGTTTCAGGGAATCAAGCAGAGAATAAGAAAAAATGGAGACCTCAATATGAATACTCCGGCAGTGAGGAGATTATTGAGCTTTGAAATAATCCAATAAATCCAAAAATCATGATAATTGCTTGGTTTTATGCAAAAGCTAGTTTTCAAAATCAAACTTAATTCTGATCACTTTCTTCTTCTACAATAATTTCAGTGATATGTTCTAATAGTTTTTTATTTTTCTTAGCTAATTCCTTAGTGGTATAAGCTTTAGATGCTTTTCCAGACATATTGTTCTGAACTAAATATACTTTGTACATTAATTACACCTTAACTTTATGAATACATGTCAATATATTTATAACTTATTTAGAAAGTATGTTCAGGCTGATTCTGTTGTTTATATTGGGAAGGAAGCCACCAATATTAATGAGCAGGCTCTTGAAGTTAAGAAGACTCTGGAATTTATCAATACAAGAGATTATGGATAACATTCTCCAAAAGTCACAATCTGAAGTGGAAGCTATGGGAGTTTCAAGGAGCAGGTTTCAGGGAATAAAGCAGAGGATAAGGGATGGAAATCTCAATTTGAATACTCCGGCAGTTCAACGATTATTGGCCAATAATTTAAAAAAGAAAAATTAATTAGTCTGTATATTATTTACTCTACAATGACTGAGATAGATAGTTCAAATGTCTTTTTTAAATACAGAAAAATAAACAAGAATACTCTTCATACATTAATAAATAATGAATTAATTTTTTCATCTCCTTTTCATTTTAATGATCCATTTGATACTATTATCGACCTTTTTTTTGAGGGAACAGAAGAGGATTTTGAGTTTTTTTTAGGTGATGACTATACAGAAGAAGATTTTGAGTATTTTTATCAGAATCAGGTAAAAAAAGTGAGTGATGAACGTTTTAGATTGATTCAACAAAAAGAAAATGACAAACACTATAATGACCGTCTAAATTTAATGCGTGTGCTTTGTTTAAGTCAAAAGAAAGATGAAATTTTAATGTGGAGTCATTATGCAAATGACCATAAAGGTATTTGCCTTTGTTTTGAAGCTGTTGAAAAAGATGGGGATTTAGGTTTTTATTTTGATTCGAATTTTTTGCCCTTGCTTGAAATAGAATATTCAGATATAATTCCAGCTCCTATAAACATGTTTGAACCAAATATGGAAGGCTTCCTCAATTTTTTTACTACAAAACATTCAAGTTGGAGCTACGAAAAAGAATATAGATTAATTGATGTTCGGAATGATTTTGAAAATCACAATCATGTTGTTAAAAAATTTGATAAAAAATCATTAGTGGGTGTTATATTTGGACTTAATACGTCTATTGAGGATTTAAATCAAATTTATAAATGTTTGAAGACACACTACATTGATAAGGGATTTAATGTTCAAATGTATAAGTGCTTTAAAGCTAAAGGCAAATATGCAGTAGACATACAAAAAATAGATGTTGATTTCTTTATTGAGTCTGAAGAATAGTTATTCTATTTTTGAACCTTCTAAATTTTTTATTTTTCGTAACGAATACATAATCATGTATTTTTAAGAGTTCTGTTTTTTCGCCTTACCTATATCCCCATGATTTAATGCGAGAGGTAGAATTCGAACCCACAAACACCTTCGTCAATTGCTATTATTCCAAATTAATCGAACTCCAGTTTCTGCTCTTTTTTCCGCATTTTTGGCGCTACTGTGGTCATCCTGCTGTACGAGCACATAAACGCAAGCAAAAGCCATGTTGAAGAGAATGTTATGAAAACATCAATCACGTATCAGTTAACGACCGACATTTTACCAAATAATATAAATAAAACTTCTGTATAGTTAGCTTTTAATATTTATTAAAAGTACTGAAAGGTAATATTTATGGAATGGATCTACATATTAATTGCAGGAATATTTGAAACGGGATGGGCTATTGGGTTTAAATATACTGAGGATTTTACCAAATTTTATCCAACGGTTTTTACAGTGGTCAGTTTGATTTTAAGCATGTATTTATTGGAAAAAGCTTTGAGAACATTGCCTGTTGGGACAGGCTACGCGGTCTGGACAGGTATTGGAATAATCGGGACAACAACATTGGGGATAATCTTTCTCAATGAATCAATGAATATGTCCAGGCTTTTTTTTATCGCACTCATTGCTGTTGGAATTGGTGGCCTGAAAATGGTATCAAACTGATTATGCATTATGCCAATATTTTAATAGGATATATTCAGACCCATGGATGAGAAATATGAATGACATTGAAAAAAAGATAATTGACATTGGTCATGAGATCTTTAAAGGTTATGGAGTTGATGATGCCACTGCACAAATTCTATCGATACTTAACTTTGAATCTAATGAAATAAGTATGGAGGAACTGGCAGAGAGAACCGGATATAGCCTTGCTTCTATCAGTCTTAAGATAAAAAATATTGAAATTTTTTGGAGCATAAAAAGAATACATAAGTCTGGATCTCGCAAGACATATCTATATATGGAAAAAAATTTGTTGGATGCTTTTGCTATCCAGATCAGAAATGGTTTTGAAACCGAATTAAACATTGCAAAAATGAAAATAACTCCTCTTATAGAAGAATATAAGAGTGAAGTCACTACTCAAGAGCAAAAAACGAAACTGCATACGTATGAAAATTATCTATCAGAGATCAATAAATTTGAAGAATTGATTCAACAGATATACGATCAAATCAATCGTTTAAAAAAGAATCAAGTTTAAGCTGTTGCTAACTCCCTTTCGAGTTTCTCGTTTTTAGCCCCTAATTTCAGACGATTTTCTACTCCATTCCTCACATTATACAAGGTTTAATAAACAGCGAACCTGTAAACACGTGCTCGGATGTAAGAATTAGATGATGAATAAAATCAAAGTTTTAACCATAATATTAAACACTTATTCGGGGGATCTTTTCCACAACAAACGTTTAGGATTCGATTTTTGAGCTTAAATGGCTGCACATGCACCAGTTTAGGCATTATTCGAATTTCACATAGTAATTAATCTATTGCTATTGATTTTGCGTCTTATTAGTGATTTTTAAGGAGGTCACTGATACAAATTGGCATTTTATGATATAGATTTAATAAATATCTAAAAAATTTCAGAAATATTATATGTAATTAGATGCTGCACTAAATAGTGGTTGGAAATGGATATTAACAGTGATGAGAAAATTTTATTACTCGGTGCCGGTTTTAGTAAAAATTTTGGGGCTCCGCTGGCAAATGAAATGTGGTATCTAATATTTAACCATAAGGAAATTCAGGTTCACTCACGAATAAGAGAGTTAATGTTGAATAATTTTGACTATGAATTTATTTATGATTCTGTGTTAGAAGGTTTTGCAGATAAAGAAGGTTTATTTGGCAAAAAATGTTCATTTATAAAATTTACAGATGAGGAAAAAGATACCATAAGGAAGGCTACAAACTTCGCATATGAACACATTGATAAAGTTTTTACACAGTTCATGAACTATCTAGAAGAGTCCGAACAAGAACAAACACGACAAAAAGAGATACTTACAGGTGTATCTCAATTCATCTCTCTTTTCCAGCAAGTTTATGATTATATGACAACCGATGGAGAATGCTACTGTTTCGCCAATGGAGATAAATTAAAAGTACGCTCGGGGAAAAACTCTTTCATATTTACGCTCAATCAAGATTCATTTTTTGAGAAAGGTTATCATAAAATTTGTGCTGAAATGGATTATCAAAAAATTTGTATCCCAGGAATTAAGGAAGAGCAAGATGGTTCTGATTTAGTTAAGTTACCAAGCAAAGAAGAATTATACGACAATGATATTTTGGCAAAAGAAAATTTTTTTCTAATTAAGCTCCATGGTTCCTACAATTGGGTAGGTTCTGATGGCAAAGAAGCAATGGTTATTGGAAAACATAAAGAAGATCAAATTAGTAAAGAACCTCTTTTGAGCCATTATTTTGAAATCTTTAAAAAAGTACTTTCCCAAAAACAACGTCGATTGCTTATAATAGGTTACGGTTTCGGTGATGATCATATCAATCATGTAATATCAAATGCAGTCGAGAATCATGGCCTAAAAATTTACATTCTTTCTCCCGGATCAATAGAAAAATTAAAACAGAGATTATCCGAAAATTATGAAGATTTCATTAATATCTATAATGGAATTTCAGGTTACTTCCCATACACAGAGATTTTAACAGGAGATCCTGTTCTTGATAAACCCATAAGAGAGTACTTTAATAATGTTTTCTTTGACAGTAATGAATAAACGATATTTTTCCAGATAAATCCATAAAAACAAAGAAGAAAAGAAACAAAAACAGAAAAACAGTCAGGTTAAAGGCAATAGGAGCCTAAATCCTTTTATTACCCCATCAAGCGTGAACGGTACATAAATCTTTGACAATTTTCGTAGTCGCCTTTGCAGTACTTCGATATCACTTCAGCAGGTAACTTACCCTTTTTTGGGGAAACTTCGCATGTATAGGATTCGTTATTGGAATTGGGACTCACTGTTATAAGATAAGAACAACTCATTCAAAACACCTCTAATATATTACTATCTGAATTATCCGTACATACATAAAACAATATCTCTGCTGGGATCTTTAGCATTTAATGTACCGAATGTTTGCGTTTTCATGCTTTAAAGCAAATCTGCTCCAGTGAACTTACCGAGTTGAGAAACAAAAAACACTGAAAACTACTCATTCATTTTGTAAATAACATCAACCGAATATTAAGGGACGAACTACTTTTACAGCATGCCCCTGTTAACTTTTCTGAAAAGCTCTTAATCGATGTTTCATGCACCTGCAATTATAAATAATATCTAATTTTATAATAATCACTGGATAACTGACATACACAAACAAAAGGGAAATGGGGGATTGAAATAGATGAAAAAGAAGGATAATTTATCCTTAACATTTTTGACTTCAGCAGTCCTGGCTTGTTTTTTAATTATCGGCTCATCTGCTGCACAGGTATCTAGCGAGCAAAATGCTTCGGATAATGACTCGGCGGCAAATAATGAATTTCCGTATCCGCGCGGTATGGTTCCGGCATACGGGATGATGGGATGGGAGACAGGCACTCAGTTTTTAACGGATAACGCTACGCTTGTCCACCTCGGATGGAGCACTTCTATAACTCCGCAGCAGTTTGTTGACAACGTAAATAGAGGCAAAGAGCTGGGGATTTCGAAATATCTGGTAGCTACCGGCGGCCCGCAGATGGAGTCTGAAAGCTTCTGGAAAGAAGTCAGGGATCTGGGGGTTACTGATGATGATTTCTATGGGGTGTATTTCCCTGATGAGGAAGGAGACCCTTCAACGCTTATCGCCATGCGCACGGGTATGAAGAAATACTTCCCCGATGCTGTTGCCGGCGATTATTTAGGGGATATGCAGACAGGGCCTGACGATGAGGAATTTATTCCGGGGCTGGATGTCTGTTATTTCACCACCTACACTAAATTTCATCCTGAACGCCCGCACGCCTGGGTATATGGGAATCTTATTGCCAATGCCCCTGACTGGAAAAATGCAGGAAAAACAATATATTTAACAACAGAAGCGTTCGGTCAGGCTCTTGAGGTGAATGATCTGGACCCGGACCTGGATACTGAACAAAAAGTGGCGGGACGTCATGAAAGCCAGATCGTGATGGGAATTCTAGGCGGGGCGCAGGGTGTTTTCTCATATGCTTACAAATACGCCGAAGATACTCCAAACTATGCTGGCTGGGTCAGCTTTAAGCCGAAATATGAACAGGTCTGGCCCTGGATTATGAACGACAACAGGACACTTCTTACAACAAACGTGACCAGCGGCAGGACAAATATCACATCAGATCCGGGCGGCACAATCGATGCAGTTACAGCTTACATATTTACTGATGCAGACGATAGAAAGTTAGTTGTGTCATCAAGTATGCTTGATTTTACCGAAGCAAACGGCACGGCAAATAATGCAACAATTTCCGGCGTGCCAGATGGGACGTATGATGTTTTATGGGAGAACAGAACCGTGAACGTTACTGATGGAACCATCGAAGATACCTGGCAACCATACGAGTACCACTTTTACCAGTTAAAGGCGAACGATACCAGTACCGTATAAGCTCTAAGTGTTACCAGATAAGCTCTAAGTGTTATCAGCGGTTCCGGTTTACTGTTACCAGCAGTCCGGTTTACTGTTACCAGTGGTTCCGGTTTACTGTTACCAGCAGTCCGGTTTACTGTTACCAGTGGTTCCGGTTTACTGTTACCAGCAGTCCGTTTCGGGTTCTTTCACCGCGGGTCGGCAGGTTACTATCTCTGCTGACTCTTCTATCTTTGCTTACTCTCCTGTCTCTGCTTACTCTCCTGTCTCTGCTTACTCTCAACTCTTTCGCTTTCGCTTTTTCTTTTTTCCTGTTTCATTGAGCAGAAGTTCTGGTAAAACCTCTCTACTTTCCCCGGTTTTAGCTTTTAATAACAGATTATTTATCAATCTAAGGATTATGCATATATTTTATAAGAGCTAAATTATATGTGCTGCAAAGCTAAATCAGAAATCTGTTAGTTTTTTTTCAATGGAACATGTGGGGATTGGATATGAAAAATAAAACTCTAGCGATATTTGTAATTTTATTAATTTCTGTTGCACTGGTGACAATTGCATCGGCTGGAACGGAAAATAAGCTCACACAGGATGAGAGGTTAACACTGAGAACATCAATCTATGGCAACTATGTTTTTTGGACAGAGTGTGCCGGGAATGATGTACATGCTTACGATCTAACTACCGGAAACCGGACAGATATTACAGGGAATTCGGCAGGAAGTAATCTTAATGCATACGGAGATAAGGTGGTATGGACCTCGGATAGTGAAGCTGTTTATATGTATGATATTTCTACAGGCAATGAAACTCTTATAGCATCCGGAAGGCGTATTCCTGATATTTACGGGAACTACATAGTCTATACTAATAACTATTATTATGGTGAGGATCACCAAAATGATGGGATTTATCTTTACGATCTCAATACTCACAATGAAACCAGGATCGCTGCGGTTTACAGCTTTCCTGCCATATATGGTAAAAAAGTAGTGTGGTCGCAGGAGAATAGTAGCAATGCTTCTGATATCTACTTATATAATATATCCACTCAACAAACAGGCAAAATAACAACTACAAACAGCTCAATACCCGAATCCGAACTCGATATCTACGGAAATATCGTAGTCTGGACAGAATCAGGCAATATATATATGCATGATATTGCTTCCAACAAAACAACTCAGGTCACCAGTAACGTAAGTGCATATCAGCCTGCAATCTACGCTAACTCGATAGTATATACGATAGGCGATCCTTATAGTGGGGGTAATAAAGACATCTACATGTATGAGATATCTGCTGCCAGGACAACCCGCATAACTAACAGTACCCTTGCATTCAGTCCGTCTGTCTATGGTGATAAAATCGTATATGCAGATTGTCGCAATAATCCGGAATTTTGTGAAGGAAGAGATATTTATCTGTATGATCTCTCAAATACATCGAATAATCTCGTCGCAAATTTCACCGGCAATGTTAGCTCAGGAACTGCACCTTTGAACGTCTCTTTTACCGACACCGGTACAGGAGCACCGGATGCATGGTACTGGGACTTCGGGGACGGAGATATTTCAAACGAACAGGACCCGGTTCATACTTATTTATCAGCAGGAAACTATACCGTCTGTCTGACAGTAAGCAATGTAAACGGTACGGATTCAAAGTTAGCTACAATAAGTGTAAAAAAAGAATTGCAGTGTTAGAAGTGGTAAGGAAGCAGTCACATTAACATGTGGTGATGCCTGAATTTCCTTACAGATGGGCAGGTTCACCCCATTAATCCATTTTTAACATCTGTCCTTTTTTCTATCCTTCTGCCAGTGTTTTAAGAGTCTGTTTTCCGTATAGTGATGACATGACAAAAGCAAGAAACATCGCAATCTACGGAACAGGGTTTTTATACATGGAAAGGATCAAAAATCAGGAGGATTCTTAATTATGAGCCCTTAATACTTGATTACGAATCCTTAATGCTTAACTACAAGTCCTGCCCATTCACTACACGCAGATCTTGCTAATTATTATATACCTATAAGCCACGTAAAATTAAAACGTCTATTGAGGAATACTGATGAAGGACCCACTAAAAACAATAAGGGAAACAAAACCCCTGATTCATCACATCACGAACTGGGTAACTATTTACGACTGCGCAAATATGACAAGAGCTTTTGGTGCGCTCCCTGTAATGGCGCATGCTCCTGAAGAATGTGCTGACATGACAAAGATCTCGTCGGCTCTTGTGCTCAATATCGGAACCCTGACATCCGAAATCATAGATTCCATGCTGCTCTCAGCTGCCGCTGCAAACGAAAAGAAAATACCGGTGGTACTTGATGCAGTCGGCGTTGGAGCTACGAAATTCAGGGATGAAATGGCTGCAAAAATCCTTGGTTCGGTCCACATTGACATCATCAAAGGCAATTACTCAGAAATTGCAAAACTGGCAGGCGAAAAAGCTGAAACAAAAGGCGTAGAAGCAACCGCAATTAATGCCGATCCCGAAAAAGTTGCAAAAGCATTCGCAAAAGCAGAATCCTGCATCGTAGTAATGACAGGAAAAGAAGACATAATAAGTGACGGAAATAAGACATTTATTGTGAAGAACGGGCATGAGCTAATGGGGTCAATTGTCGGGACCGGCTGCATGGCTGCTTCAATAATCGGCTCATTTGCTTCAGTCAATCCGGATTATTGTGATGCCGCCAAAGATGCTTTATGCTACTTTGGAGTTGCAGGAGAACTTGCAGCTGAAAAGTCAAGCGGGCCCGGAAGTTTTAAGGTTCACCTGTATGACGAAGTGTTCAACCTGTCAGATGAGAAAGTAAAGGACATGATGAAAGTCGAAGAAAAATGAATCAGGAAAAAGGGACTTCCACGCGGTTTGCTTAATCTGCCTGGATACTATTCCGGGGTGCTCTGCCAGTACACCCTTGCCAGTGCACCTTTCCATGCCATCCCGAATGGCATCTTCCAATCATTTCCGTCCCGCGCCCAGGCGACCGGGCCGCCGCCTTTGAAGAAACGAATATCTAAATATCAGGCACAGAAAAACCGATAATCACAAATATCAACAATTTACGAGCTGGCTACCTTATTATTATTATAATTATTATAACCAGCTGGATTCTAATTATTTTTAAAACACGTATGCTGAATGGGTTGAAGCATTATGGACCAGGAAAATTCCACTCAAACAAATTTCAATCAGACACCTTTCAACCAGAAAACCTCTCTTTTAAAAGAGATCGACTTTTACCTTGTAACAGACTCTGGACTCTCAAAGAAAGGGACTTTATCCGATGTAAAGGAAGCAGTTGAAGCAGGCTGCAAGATTGTTCAGTACCGGGAGAAAAACAAGAGTACAAAAGAAATGGTCGACGAAGCATCCGAAATCAAAAGAATATGCGGTGAGAGGGCAATCTTTCTTGTAAATGACAGAATTGACGTTGCTCTGGCAGTTGATGCGGATGGCGTTCACATCGGCCAGGACGACATGCAAATTGAAACTGCAAGAAAGCTTCTGGGCTCGGATAAGATAATCGGCCTTACTGTCCACAACGTTGAGGAAGCAATCGAAGCAGAAAAAAGTAGCGCTGATTATTTAGGCCTGGGATCCATATTCGATACTTCCACTAAAAAAGATGCAGGAAAGGGAATTGGTCCTGCCAGAATAAGAGAAGTTAAAAATGCGATAAAAATCCCGGTAGCTGCTATTGGGGGAATAAATAAAGAAAACTGCAAAATTGTAGTTGAAAATGGAGCTGACAGCCTTGTTGCAATTTCCGCAGTAGTTTGCAGCGACGATGTGAAAAGGGAAACCGAATATTTCATAGATATAATTCAAAAAATGAAAAACAGAAAAGTATAAGTGCATTTTTCAGGCAGGACTTAATTCTGTCCTGATTACATCCTCACAGACTTTTTATGGCACTTTTACTTTCTTGCTTTTTCTTTCTCTTTTTACGCTTTTTTGGGAAAGACCGCTCTCCTGCGTCGAGCGTAACAGGAACGACCCGGTATGGCGAATACGGTTGTACGGTCGAAAGATTTGTAATTTAGTCCTCTTGAAACTTCATGGTACAGGGCTTAATGGAATGCCTGTCTGTTGACCTGCCCCCATTTCCAGGGTTCGTCAAGGATATTGACAGTAACCTTTTCTATCCCGTTGACACTCAGAACTTTTCGCCTGACCTGGTCCTTAAGGTATTCGATCATGGGACAGGCACTTGTTGTCAATACAAGGTTTACGTTCACACTTGTTCCCTCCACGATAACTTCCTTGACCAGGCCAAGGTTGACGATATCTATTCCAACCTCAGGGTCGATCACGTCTTTTAGCAGGGAATAAATTTGCTCATCTTCGTTAAGCACGGTTTTTTGCGAGGTTATTGCGGATATGGGCGCGGATATGGGTGAAGATTCCCCATGAGTTTGAAACCGTTCTTCTAACCTGCTTAACCGGTCAAGCATCTGGCTTACCACAGTAAGCACGGGGTCTGACAACTTATCGTGATTCAGCTGCCCCACGAGCCCGGAGGATTGCGGCCCTGCAATCCTGGCAGGAACGCCCACCACGGTAGCTTCGGCTGGGACTGACCGGATCACAACCGAACCCGCGCCTACTTTAGCACCTTTTCCAATAGTAATTGGCCCGAGCACGATTGAACCTGAACCCAGAACCACCTCATTTTCAACAGTAGGATGGCGTTTTGTCCTTTCCAGGGCTGTCCCTCCCAACACAACTCCCATGTATATGAGAACGTCATCACCTACTTCAGCAGTTTCTCCGATTACAACTCCGGACCCGTGGTCAATGAATACCCGCTTCCCGAGCTTTGCTCCGGGATGGATCTCAATGCCTGTGAGCATCCTTGAGATATGAGATGTCAACCGGGCAAGGAAATAGAAGTGTTTGTTCCAGAGAGAGTGCGCTACCCGGTGCATCCAGATAGCGTGCAGCCCCGGATAGCAGCAGAGTACCTCAAGCCTAGACCTTGCGGCCGGGTCTTTTTCAAAAACTGTCCTGATATCTTCTCTGATATCTTCCCAGATTCCCATTGAAATCTTCCAGCATTAATTGTCAAATAAATTAGTTAAAATTGTCAAAAAGATCAATCAAAAAGATCAATCAAAAAGATCAATCAAAAAGATCAATCAAAATTGTCAAATGGATCAGTCATAATTGTCAAATGGATCAGTCAAATAAATCGGTGCTCAGATAACGCTCCCCTGTGTCCGGCAGGATAACAACAATCATTTTCCCGCTCATTTCCTTTCTGGATGCTACCTGCAGGGCTGCGTATACAGCTGCCCCTGAAGATATCCCTGCAAGGATGCCTTCTTCCTTAGCCAGCCTTCTCGCTGTGGCAATGGCATCATCTGCAGTTACCCTGACTATTTCATCGACAAGGTCAAGCCGGAGTACATCCGGAATGAAACCTGCCCCTATTCCCTGGATCCTGTGCGGGCCCGGCTTTCCGCCGCTTAGCACGGGAGATTCGGCAGGTTCGACTGCAACCGCCTTGAAAGCAGGGTTCCTTTTTTTGAGAACACTGGCAATCCCTGTGATTGTCCCTCCTGTTCCCACACCTGCTACAATCACATCCGCTTTTCCGTCCGTATCTCGCCATATTTCCTCGGCAGTTGTCCTGCAGTGGACTTCAGGATTTGCAGGGTTCTGGAATTGCTGGGGTATATAGTAAAGAGCAGGATCTTCTGCAGCCATCTGTTCTGCTTTGTTGACCGCCCCTTTCATCCCTTCAGGCCCGGGGGTCAGGACAAGCTCTGCTCCCAGGGCCTTCAGCAGTTTTCTTCGTTCTACAGTCATTGTCTCAGGCATGACAAGGATGAGCTTATAGCCGCGGGCAGCGCATACACCTGCAAGAGCAATGCCGGTGTTGCCACTGGTAGCTTCAACAATGGTGGTACCCTCTTTGATTTTCCCCTCACGTTCGGCTTCTTCGATCATTGCCAATCCGATTCTGTCCTTTACACTTCCCATCGGGTTAAAGGACTCCACTTTTACCACCACATCCGCATGAAGACCTTTAGTAATGTGATTTAACCGAACAAGCGGCGTGTTACCGATTGTCCGGGTTATGTCTGAGTATATTCGCTCCATATTATCCGCCTTTTTGCTGCAGTTTTTTCCTGAAATTTGCCGTTCTCCATAGTTCATACCGGCTTGAATTGGACCCTCAGTCATACGCTGTAATAAGGAGTATGCAGGGAAATTCACAATTGTGAACTACGTGCGGTCTTAAATATAAAGTTATCGAGCAGACAGTGTACTGTAATGAACTGCAAAGGAAAAACTAAGAGTCTAAAAAGACATCATAGGCGTGATTATAGAAGATGAATATGGAAGATGAATATAGAAGATGAATATGGAAGATGAATATAGAAGAGTCAGTAAGGTGGATGCCAGAATGAGATAAAAGTTTTAAAATAGACTGATAAAATAGACTGATAAAATAGACTGATAAAATAGACTGATAAAATAGACTGATTTAAAGTGAACTTATTAAAAATCAGAATCTGTCATTTCTTTCAGTTCACTTTTTGTTTTCAGTTCACTTTTTAGCTTTCTTCTTTTTAACTGCCGGTTCTTCCGCAACACAGGTGCTACTGCAGTCGCTCTCAATTCCTCTTGCACTTGTACATATCTTGCAGATCCTTGGTACAAAGTCGTCGACTTTATTGTCGATTAAGTCCTGAGCAAGTTTTTCAATCAATTCTTTCGTCTCGCCCTGGAACTCGATCCTGTATCCTCTTTTTCCCGAAATATACTGGGAAACTGCCGACGGAGCAATCCCCAGCAGCTTTGCAGAAGCTGCCTGTGACTGTCCTCTATTTACAAGTTCGATTGCAAGACTGGCCCTTATTGCGGGGACCAGATCCCACACAATCTTCTGACACGGAGTTTCCATGATTATCATCACTTCTTTAGGTTTTACAATTGAGAACGAATATATCTTATATAGATATATATTTATTTTCAGTGTTAAAAATAATAATAAGATTTACCTGCGAAGCAATATTCTCAAGGGGACTGCTGAATTTCAGCTGTTTCATCGGTTCTATCAGGGAAATTTTCCAGGATAAAACTTAAATAGTCACAATTGTTATGTTTATTCACAATTGTTATCATCAGTTATCATCACTCACAATTGTAAAGGTGCAAATGTGACAGTTGAAAACAGGACCATTTACATGGATAACTCTGCTACAACTCCTGCAAGAAAAGAAGTTGTTGAGGAGATGCTTCCCTACCTGACAGAAAACTTCGGAAATCCTTCTTCTATCTATGATCCGGGAAAAATCTCAAAACGTGCGATAGAAAAAGCAAGAAAAAAGGTCGCCGATGCCATCGGGGCTGAAGAAAATGAGATATATTTCACATCCGGAGGCACCGAATCCGATAACTGGGCATTAAAGGGGATAGCCTTTGCAAACAGGAATAAAGGACATCACATAATCACTTCTTCTATTGAACACCATGCAGTCCTTCACACCTGTATCTGGCTGGAAGGGCAGGGATTTGAGGTAACGTACCTGCCGGTGGATAAATATGGAAGAGTGTCCCCTGAGGAGCTGAAAAATGCGATCAGAGCCGACACAATACTCATTTCCATAATGCTTGCGAACAATGAGATAGGGACAATTCAGCCTGTAGAAGAAATCGGAAAAATCGCAAGAGAGAACAGGATATATTTCCACACGGATGCGGTCCAGGCAATAGGCCATGTCCCTATAGATGTCAAAAAAATGAATATTGACCTCCTATCCCTTTCAGGGCACAAATTCGAAGGGCCAAAGGGTTGTGGAGCCCTCTACATCAGAAAAGGAACAAAAATAGAACCTCTTCTCCACGGCGGAGCTCAGGAAAGAAAACGCAGGGCGGGAACCGAGAATGTCCCTGCCATCGTGGGCCTTGGAAAGGCTATAGAGCTTGCAGCAGGCGAGATTGAAGAAACGAATAAAACCCTGCTGGAAATGAGAGAGCGCCTGATTAAAGGGCTTCTGAAACTCCCGAAAACCCACCTCAACGGCCATCCCACAGAGCGGCTTACAAACAACGTAAATGTCACGTTTGAATACATAGAAGGTGAATCCCTTCTGCTTCTGTTAAATGCTAAAGGAATTTTTGCATCCACGGGAAGTGCATGCAACTCTACATCCCTTGAACCCTCGCATGTGCTTACAGCCTGCGGAGTTCCACACGAGATAGTTCACGGTTCTCTGAGGTTGAGCCTTGGAAGGATGAATACCCGGGAAGATGTGGACAGGGTGCTTGAGGTCCTGCCTGAGATAGTGCAGAAACTCAGGAATATGTCGCCATTGACCCCTCAGAATTACAGGACTCTTTGAGAGGCAACTGCAGACTGGTGAGGAAAAACTGCAGGATAATTTGGGTAAAAAGAACCTGACTTTGGAATAATTTGAAAATTGAAAACTAATGTTTGAGGACAAATCATGGATTACAGCGCTAAAGTGATGGACCATTTTTCAAACCCCAGAAATATGGGAAGCATTGAGAACTGCGACGGTGTAGGAGAGGTCGGGAACGCAAAGTGCGGAGATATAATGAAGATCTTCCTTAAAGTCGAGGAAGACCGGATTGTCGATGTGAAGTTCCAGACCTTCGGGTGCGGGGCTGCGATTGCATCAAGCAGCATGGCAACCGAACTCATTAAAGGAAAAACCCTGAAAGAAGCCTGGAAGCTTTCAAATAAAGCAGTTGCAGAGGCGCTTGACGGGCTCCCTCCGATAAAAATGCACTGTTCCATGCTTGCAGAAGAGGCAATCCATGAGGCAATTAATGATTATCTGAAGAAAAACGGACTTGAGCCGTGGACAGAATGAGCCGCAGCATGTTTGAAATTTAAGTTGCTTTGAAAACGGAATTAATTTGAAAACGGAATTAATTTGAAAACGGAATTAATTTGAAAATGAAATCACTTTGAAAACGGAATTAATTTGAAAATGAAATCACTTTGAAAATGAAATCACTTTGAAAACGGAATTACTATGGAAAATGGAATTATTATGGAAGATCAGTTAATTGCAGAGGAAATAAAAAAACTCAAAAAGGAAAGGAATGCCATAATCCTTGCCCACTTTTACACCCGCAGGGAAGTGCGGGAAGTTGCAGATTTTGTTGGGGATTCCCTTTCCCTCTGCAGGGAAGCAGTGAATTCAAAAGCTGAGGTTATAGTTTTTGCAGGCGTCCATTTCATGGCAGAATCAACATCAATTCTTTCCCCGGAAAAGTTAGTCCTTTTGCCTGTCCCGGATGCGGGTTGCCCGATGGCGGATATGGTCACTGTAAAGGCCCTCCGGGAAGAAAAAGAAAAACATCCGGAAGCAGCTGTTGTATGCTATGTAAACAGTTCAGCCGCAGTAAAAGCCGAATCCGATATCTGCTGCACATCTGCAAATGCAATAAATGTGGTAAATTCAGTCGAAAACAGGGAGATTATTTTTGTCCCGGACAAAAACCTTGGCGCATTTGTAGCTCTTCATACCGAGAAAAAGATACATCTCTGGCCAGGATTCTGCCATGTTCACGAGAACATCGGGGATGAGGAGATAAAAGAATTAAAAAAAATGCACCCTGGTGCAGAATTTCTTGCACACCCCGAGTGCAGGCCTGAGGTCCTTAACCTTGCTGACCACATTCTCAGTACCTCAGGGATTATAAAAGAGGCGGAAAAATCAGATTCGACGGAATTCATAATAGGAACTGAAAAGGAAATTGTTAAAAACCTGAACCGAAAATACCCGGATAAAAAATTCTATCCTGCTTCAGAGAAGGCTTTTTGCTATAATATGAAAAAAATCACCCTCGAGTCCATTCTCAACAGTCTCCAGAATATGGAATACGAAGTCCATGTTCCGGAGCATATAAGAGTAAAAGCAAAAAAAGCGCTGGACAGGATGCTTGAGATCCGGGGAAATTGAATCTAAAAGAAAGGATTGCAGGGTTAGAAAGTACTGCAGGGTTCTTTCTTTTAATTTTTCCTGAACTATTTTTCCTAAAGGATCTGTCCCGTATCATATTTTTTCCCGGTTCATTTTTTCTTATTGACGGAAAATTATTTATACTTACATCACAATTGTGATTATGTCTTCACAATTGTGATGATGCGTAAAAAGCAAATGTATGTCAGAATGGCAGAGTGGTTATGCCTCCGGCTGCAACCCGGAGATACGTGAGTTCGATTCTCACTTCTGACTTTGAATAACAGCTGAAAAAGAGGTAGAAGAGAAAATGGTGCAGGATATAAGGGTACAGAAGACGTTTGAAGCCTTGTTTACCCTTGAAGATATAAGGGAGATTTTCAGAGGGACTTTACCCACGGGTCTGAATGAAACCGAAGAACAGGAATTTCAGAAAAAGATCTCGGCTCTCAAAAAAGTAATAAATGAGCTTGAAAGCGGGACAGGAAAGCCCGAAGTTTTCAGGCTTGCAGGAAATCTTCCGGTCAGGGACAGAGAAGAATCCTTCATAAACATCCAGCCTATACAGGCAGCCGGAAAGCTGACCGTTGACGCAAGAAAGGCGCTTATCGCTTATGGAGACGGCTATTCTACCTGTGATTCATGCAAAAAACCTTTCAGGCTCGATAAGATCACAAAGCCTGGAATTGCGGATTTCCATTCCGAACTTGCAGATTTTCTCAATATGGATGAAGCCAGGGTTGTCCCGGGGGCAAGAAGAGGGTTTCAGGCAGTTGCATCTTCTTTACTCGAAAAAGGAGATATTGCCCTCGTCTCTTCCCTTTCTCATTATACCGAGTTTCTTTCTGTGGAAAACGCAGGCGGCATTGTAAAGGAAGTACCCCTGAATGAAAAGAATATAATTACAGCCGAAGCAACCGCAGAAAAAATCGAAGCAATCATCAGAGAAACCGGAAAAACCCCTAAAATCGTGATGATGGACCATTTTGACTACCAGCTGGCAAACGAGCATGAGATAAAGGAAATCTCAAAGGTCTCACACCAGTACGATATTCCGCTTCTCTACAACGGAGCCTATACCGTAGGGGTAATGCCTGTTGACGGAAAAGACCTGGGAGCTGATTTTGTAATAGGGTCAGGCCATAAGAGCATGGCGTCTGCTGCACCGTCCGGGGTTCTTGCAACAACCGAGGAGTGGGCTCCTGTCGTCTTCAGGACAACTCAGATGAAAGGGGACCTTACTGAACGCAAGTTTGGCATAAAAGAAGTTGAAATGCTCGGCTGCACCCTGATGGGAGGGACTCTGTTCTCAATGATGGCGTCTTTTCCGGCTGTAAAGGAACGGGTAAAACACTGGGATGAAGAAGTGGACAAATCCAACTACCTGATGGACAGGCTCCTTTCGATTTCCGGCAGCAAGGTATTGTCCGAATACCCCAGAAAACATGCCCTTTCCAAAATCGATACTACTGACAGTTTTGATACGGTTGCGAAAAGCCATCCGAAAAGGGGCTATTACCTGAGCGACGAACTTTCAAAAAGAGGAATTGTCGGCTTATTCCCCGGAGCAACAAGAGCCTGGAAGCTGAGCACGTACGGGCTTTCCCGGGACAGAGTAAAGTACCTGGGAGATTCCCTGGTCGAGATAGCAGAGAAATACGGTCTGGAGGTTAGATGAGATGACGGACGAAAACGGAAACAAGAATGAAAAAGCAAGTAAAGAAAGTAAGGAAATCAAAGAAAATACGGGAAGTAAGGAAAATAAGGAAAGCCTGAAAAAAAAGAGGTTTGAAAATCTTGGAGTTTCTACTTTAGCCGTGCATGCAGGAACAACACCTGATCCGGCTACAGGAGCAAGGTCAGTTCCGATTTATCAGACCGCAGCGTATGTGTTCAAAGACACTGAAGAAGCAGCCGACCTCTTCGGGCTTAGAAAAGCAGGCAATATTTATACGCGCCTGATGAACCCCACAACCGATGTCTTTGAGAAAAGGATCGCTGCCCTTGAAGGAGGCATAGGCGCCCTTGCAACAGCCTCAGGGATGGCTGCAATTACAACGGCTCTTCTCACCTTTACAAAACCCGGAGACGAGATCGTTTCAGGGGACAAGCTCTATGGAGGGACCTATGAGCTCTTCAATTATACTTTCCCCAAACTCGGAAGAACCGTAAAATTCGTAGACTCAAGCAGCCCCGAGGAATTTAAAAATGCAATCTCCGAAAACACAAAAGCCCTGTATGTGGAATCAATAGGAAACCCGGGACTTGATGTGGCCGACCTTGAAAAACTTGCAGAGATCGCCCATGCAGCAGGAATCCCCCTTGTCGTGGACAATACCGTTTCTCCTTTGATCTTAAGGCCAATAGAACACGGAGCAGATATAGTCGTATGTTCCGCAACAAAATTCATAGGAGGGCACGGGACTTCGATAGGTGGGGTAATTATTGACTCCGGAAACTTTGACTGGAGTCCTGAGAAATTCCCTGAGATCTGCGATCCCGACCCCGGATACCACGGCCTGAAATATAAGGAAGCCTTCGGAAAGGCAGCTTTTATTGGAAAAGCAAGGGTGCAGTTCATGAGGGATACCGGAGCCTGCCTTTCCCCTTTTAACTCATTCCTGTTCACGCTGGGGCTTGAGACTCTCCCCCTTAGAATGAAAAAACACTGCGACAACGCCCTTGCAGTTGCAAAGTTCCTGGAGGACCACCCGAAAGTTTCCTGGGTCTCCTATCCGGGCCTTGAGTCTCACAGGAGCCATGAGCTTGCAAAGAAATACCTCAAGTCAGGTTCCGGAGCAATAGTAGGCTTTGGGATTAAAGGCGGAATCAATGAGTGCAAAACGTTTATTGAAAGCCTTGAGGTCTTTTCCCACCTTGCAAATATCGGGGATGCCAAAAGCCTTGTAATCCATCCGGCTTCAACCACCCATGAACAGCTGTCAAAAGAAGAACAGCTGGCATGCGGAGTAACTGAAGACTTCATCAGGCTTTCCGTAGGAATCGAGGACGAAAAAGACCTGATTTTCGACATCGAACAGGCACTTTCAGAGGTTTGAGCGAGCATGGCAGTTTCCGGGAGTTCTTCGAAATCTAAATCTAAAAAACTGTTTTCGGAAAAAAAAGGCCAGAGCATCGGGATAGTCCGCTCAATGAACTATAAAATCCCGGGAACCTTCAGCCTTGAGAGCGGAAAAACCCTTTCCGGCGTCAGGATAGAGTACGAAATGTACGGGAAGCCGAATGCCGATAAGAGCAACGTTATCCTGATCTGCCACGCCCTTACGGGAGATGCCCATGCTGCCGGGTTCCATACAGGCGACAGAAAACCCGGCTGGTGGGACATTGTAATAGGTCCCAATAAAGCGTTTGACACTGAAAAATACTGCATCATCTGTTCAAACATACTGGGCGGCTGTAAGGGCTCCACAGGCCCTTCTTCCATAGACCCCGAAACCGGAAAAAATTACGGCATCTCCTTTCCCGTAATTACGATTAAGGATATGGTAAACGCCCAGAAAAGACTGGTCGAGCACCTCGGAGTAAAACAGCTTTTTGCAGTTGCAGGCGGCTCAATGGGCGGAATGCAGGTGCTCCAGTGGACGGTCAGCTACCCCGACATGATAAAAAAAGCAATTGCAATAGCGACCACAGCTTCCACAACCCCGCAGCAAATAGCATTCGGAGCAATCGGCAGGAAAGCCGTAACCGATGACCCGAAATGGAACGGGGGAAACTACTACGGGAAAGAAATCCCAGCACAGGGCCTGGCCCTTGCCCGGATGATCGGGCATATAACATACCTGAGTGACGCTTCAATGCAAAAGAAGTTCGGAAGGCTTCAGCAGGATGCGGATGCAGCAGGCATAACCGGCAAGAATTTCTCTGAACTCTCCCTGGATGTTTCACCGAATGCCTCTCCTGATCTTGCTCCAAACTTCCAGGTTGAGAGTTACCTGAACTACCAGGGAGACAATTTCACGAAGCGTTTTGATGCCAATTCCTACCTGTACATTACAAAAGCTGTGGATTACTTTGACCTTTCAAGGAACGGCTCCCTTATAGAGGGCTTTTCCGGAGTTACTGCAAAGTACCTTGTAATTTCCATATCCTCGGACTGGCTCTATCCCCCTTACCAGTCACAGGAAATAGTCTCGGCTCTTACTGCAAACGGAGTTGATGCCAGGTACGAGGAAATCAGGTCTCAATACGGACACGACGCCTTCCTGCTTGAAGAGGGACAGCTGAACTACATGATAAGGAGCTTCCTCTCGCAGATCCTCGTAAGCGACGTTATGAACCGGAATTTCTATTCGGTCTCAAGAGACGAAACAATCGAGCACGCATCAAGGCTCATGGTAAAAGAACGTGTGAGCCACCTGCCAGTCATATCAGAGGACGGAAAGCTTGAAGGCATCGTCACCTCGTGGGACATTACAAAAGCAGTAGCCTGCAAAATCAACGAGCTGGACGAAATTATCACCCGGGATGTCAGGTACGTATATGAAGACGAAAGGATTGAGAAAGCGTCCTCAATAATGGAAGATTACTCAATTTCCGCACTTCCGGTCATAGATTCCGAGCACCGCGTAATAGGCCTTGTTACAAGCGAAAGCATAAGTGCCCTTATTTCTAAGTAAACGTGTAAACATATTGAATAGTCAATGCATTCTACGTAGGCCTTATAATTCTTCTAGTGGCAGCCATAGTAGCATATGTTGCAGTTAGTGACTAATTTAGATTGACGTTTGATTAAAGTGTTTTCTTGTATCTTATTACTAATAAAGCAAAGTCCAGATTTTGGAGGCTCTCAAACTGTCTTTGTATAATTTAGCTCCAAAAACAAGAAGATTAAAGAGAAAAAAAGCCGATATTATATTCCGAATAGTGTTTTGAAATAAGAAACCGCCTCTGATAATGCGGGTATTTTGCTAACATTTTTGTATAGTATACCGCTCTCTAGAATAAGGTTTTTTATTAACGAGACATCCGAATTTATTTTTTTGGTTGCATCTAACGCTTGCTCAAATTTACCTTTGATTTGCGATTTTTCGTTTGATTCAGCGTCCAAATTTTCTACATTTGCAACTACCATAGACAGCTTACTGATAAGTTCTTGCGTCTGTGCACTATCTAAATGTATTTGCGCTGCTGTTGAGTGTGATACAGATGCATAGTCACCTAATGCCATGTTACCATTATTATAAAGATTAAGATTATTTATATTCATAGTATTACTCCCTATTTTTGACAAACCTTCTTTAACTTCCCAAGCTTCCTTACTAACATAAAATCTATAAGATCGGTCGAACTTTATAAATAAAAAGTAGAAATCAATTTTGTCGTTAGAGTTAGTATTTAAAAATTCTCTTCTAAGAAAATCCTCAATATAAAGATCGAAGACATCGTTATTTTTTATCCCGATCATTTTGTTGAATATCAATTTACCATTGTAATTAATACAAAATTTGCAGCCATCTAAAGAACCATACCCATCATTAAAAATGGATATTTTTCCATCTCTTATTGCAATTTTTGTAATTAATGGAAAAAATAAGTATCCACGTTTATCGTTAAGAAGTTCATCATAACGATTAGGCTTCAAATTAGTTTCTAATAAGTATTGTTCCACATTATCTTGCGAATAAACCATTTTTGTTATATCACAAATATTAAACATAGTATAGTATTGATACACCTGATTTAGTTTCGAGATTGAAAGACATAAATCATTGTCGCTGAGTTCTTGTTCTGAATTAATTAAAATCTGTCTGTACTTATAATGTAGTAAATCCAAAATTTGCACTTTATGTCTTCCAAAATATTCAATGGGAATAATAGACTTTGGACTCCTTCCAAGGAAAATATTCCCACTTGGAGAAGGTTTTGAAATTGAGATGTCAACTTCTTCAATTAATTCGTTTTGGATTATTATTCTCATACAATTACACAATACTTGGATCCAAATGCTATCATTGTTACTCAATAATATACTTATAGGGTCCTCTTAAACTCACTCTTTAACTGGAACTTATTTTCCATTTTTTCTGCCAATTAAGCCAGAGAATAGTTTCCCCAAAAAAAGTACATCTTATTTTTGATCTAAAATCTAATTAAGACCTTAAGAAACCGTAAATTTTATTGAGGAGGACTTACAATCCTCCTCTGGCGATATATTATGAAAGCTCCGCTTATACCACTAAACGAAGATTTCAAATGGAAATTGTTATCCGAAATATTAAACGTTTTTGATCTGAGATCTTGCAGGCAAATTCTCACAAGGAGGGGCATTCTGCCCCTCCAGAAATCAGTGCCTGCTATTAAAATTGTACTCCTGAGCATGTTTTTTTCCTGTGAAATTTCCTATTCTATCAGAGAATTAAAAGAAAGGGAAAGCTTGAGAAACTTTTTAAAAATCAGTTCAGTACCAACTGAAAATGAAATTTATGGCGTTCTGAGTAAATATGAACCAAACCAGTTTACTTATTTTGTTTTTGAACTCTTGAACGAATTATGCCCTGAGAGAAAAAACGGATCAAGAGGCATTATCATTGACAGTACTGACATAAACCTTAACCTGAACTGGCATGCAAAAAAGATTACCAAAAAAAGCCTGGAAAACAAAGAATACAAGTGGGGCCACTCAACACACAGAGGATTCTTCATTGGCATGAAACTGACTCTTGCACTTGAATATCAAACATTGAAACCTTTAGCGTTTCTGATTAATGAAGCAAATGTACCAGAAACTAAAATTTATCCCGAAATACTTAAAGAACTCAAAAGACGGAGAATATTAAAAGCAGGAGACATTGTTTATGCTGATAGAGGATACTATTCCTATGAAAACTACGTTATATCTGTCAGAGAGTTCAAGGTTGTACCTTTAATTTTTCCAAGGAAAAACTGTAATTTTAAGAAACTTTTCAATATGCTGAGATATCCTCTGAAAATATTTGATTCAAGAAGAGACACTGAAAAAGAAATAAAAATCTACAAAGAAATAATTGCAAAATTTAAAGAGTTAATAAGCAAATGGAAAGAGTTCAGACCTGTGAGATCAATCATAGAAGATATATTCAAATTGGCGAAGAAAGCATACTCTATGGAGGATTTGCACAGATATACAAGGAGTTCTGTCCAAAAGTACTGCTCTTTAGCTGTACTTTTAGTGGGGATAACTGTAAATTACGGCATTAAAGAAAGGAAGGAATTACAAGCTTTCTCTGAGTAACGAAGTAAAGAGGGGGCTA